>JBDUAL010000292.1:0-3590 GCA_040004685.1 Anaerolineaceae bacterium
GGCGCGAATACGTGCTATCTGCACGCACAGCGGGGGCGACGCCGACCCGCATCGTCACGCGACACATCCTGCCGAACATTACGTCGCCGATTCTCGTCCTGGCTGCGTCGATCATGGCTTTCTCGATCCTGGCGGAAGCTGCGATCTCCTTCCTCGGCCTCGGGGCCCAACCGCCGGCATCAAGTTGGGGCAAGATGCTCACGGATAGCAGCGCCTATTACTCGACAGCGCCGTATCTTGCGGTGTTTCCGGGGCTCGCGATCGTGTACCTCGTCCTCGCCTTGAACCTTCTCGGCGATGGGCTTCGCGATCAATTGGACCCGCACAGCGTTGGCAACTTGAGTTGACGCTGTCGCTGCTGGCGCTTCGGATGCGCGCAAATGTGAGGAGCCGGAGGAACTGAGTAGTGGCGACGAGAGAGGGCACGGGGCCTCGTGAGATCCAGCCCGCTCAAAGACAGCGGCCACTCGGATCTGGACAGATCCGATTCGTGTGGGATGAACGCGTGCCAATGCGCGATGGCGTCCATCTCTCTACCGACGTGTTCCTGCCGGCCGGGCCCGGGCCCTTCCCGACCGTGCTGTTCAGGACGCCGTACCAGAGCAGTGATGAGCGATGGACGTCGTGGGCGGCCCTCATGGCGAGCCACGGGTATGCCGCGGTTGTCCAGGATTGTCGCGGCCGGTTCGAATCGGAGGGTCTCTTCTACGCCTATCACCAGGAGGGTCCTGACGGCGTGGATACTCTGCGGTGGATCCGCGCACAAGCGTGGTGCAATGGACGGGTGGGGGCGTGGGGCCGCTCCTACGGCGGCCTGTTCCAGTGGTTGATGGCGAAGGAAGGCCAGGACCAGCTGACGTGTATGGCTCCGCACGTGATCAGTGCGGACTATTTCCACGAGGTTGCGTACGTGGGCGGAGCGTTCCAATTGCTGCACGGTCTCGTCTCAGCGATCCTGTACATCATCGCGCCCGCATTCGTCCGGTCGCCCGCTTCGCTTCGGCTATTCAACAGTCCGGAGTTCCTGGGTCGGCTGCCGCTGATCGACCTGGATGTTGAGGCGATCGGAAAGCGCATCCCGCACTGGCGTGACTGGCTCGAGCACCCGACCTATGGCGACTACTGGAAGGCCATCGCCTGGGTACGTTCGTACGATCGCATGGATACGCCGGTGTTCCAGCACGGCGGCTGGTTCGACCCGTACGCCGGTTCCGCGCTGGCGAGCTTCTCAGGCATGTCTGCCGCCGCTCCTTCGGAGCGCGCGCGGCGCGGGCAGCGCGTGATGATCGGGCCCTCGGCGCACATGGAGCCGAAAGACAGTGTCCAGGGCGAGATCGATTTCGGACCCCGGGCGTTCGTCGATATCCAAGAAGAGGAGCTTCGCTGGTTCGATCACTGGCTCAAGGATGCGGACACCGGTTTGCCCTCAGAGCCCCCGATCAGCCTCTTCGTCATGGGTCGAAATGAATGGCGAGGCGAATACGAGTGGCCCCTGGCCAGGGCGGCAACCATCGACTATTACCTGCATAGCGGCGGCAAGGCAAACAAGGCTGGGGGCGATGGCTGGCTGGACCGGGAGGCGCCCGCGCACGAGGAGCCAGACCGATTCTCGTATGACCCCCGCGATCCGGTGTACACGGTCGGCGGGAACAATTCGATCAACATGAACACCATCGGCTGGCAGAAGCCCATCCTGGCCGGGCCGGCGGATCAGCGCGCGATTGAGGGACGGGAAGACGTGCTCGTGTACACGACCAGCCCCTTGAAGGTCGAGATCGAGGTGACAGGACCCATTGAGCTGATTCTGTACGTGGCATCCAGCGCTGTCGACACGGACTTCACGGCCAAGCTCATCGACGTATTTCCAGACGGCAGATCGATGAACCTGTCGGAAGGCATCATCCGTACCCGCTACCGCAACAGTGTCACCCGCCTCGAGCTGCTTGAACCTAACGAGCCCACGCGCCTTCGCCTGAACCTCAGCCCGACTTCAAACGTCTTCCTCGCAGGACACCGGATCAGGGTCGACATCTCGAGCAGCAACTTCCCGCGATTTAGCCGGAACCTGAATACGGGCGAGGACGTTGCTACGGGCACGCGAATGGCGGTCGCACGTCAAACGGTGCTGCATTCGAGCCAATATCCCTCGCGAATCATGTTGCCCGTAGTGCGGGGGTCGTGAGCGCCGACGCACGGTCTACCAAACCGTTGCAACTGTCTAAGCGAAGCAATGGTTCAGGTGGCGAGGCGCTTCGCTAGAGAGCAATGGTTTCGTTGACCTTGAGCACGAATCGGCCGAAACCATTGCTCTGCCGGCCGCAATGGTTCGCTACACCATTGCTCTGTTCGCTGCGCGATGGGCTCGTGCCGACCGATCGAGTTTCGGCGCGATTTCGCTAGAATGAAGCTCTCCGCCGAGGTAGCTCAGCTGGTAGAGCAATGGTCTGAAGAATCGCGCGCCGGCTGATTTCTGACTTTCCGAACAATCTCAGGGCTGATACCGATTTTCAACCTCAGAGAGGACAATGGTTTCAGTGCTCAATAGTCTTGGAGTGCGGCGGGCAGGTCGCACGCTGAACGCATCGATATTCGGGTTCGATGTGCTCGGAAAATCGCCTGGGCTCTTCGATATGAGTCGCCCGGCGCCGACACCGAGGACGATGTAAAACACGTGCGCCAACGCGACCAACTTCGTCAAGACGTCGCGGCGGTCGACGCTCGCATTGGAGTGCTCGCGTAGCCAGTCGACGAGGCTTCCCTCTGAAATCACACCATCAACAGCACGCGCCCGCCCTCAGGTGGACTGGCTCAAGCGTGCCATCCGGTCCGCTTTCGCAGATCGACTCCGCAAGTGGCTGGAGCGTTGCACGCAGCTTGGTCATGAGTTAGGCATATTGGAGTGGTAGCCAAGATCCACGCAGGCCAAAGTGGACCGAAGACGGCGCTCGTCCGGCGCACCGCTGGCGCCGCGGCATGCCAATGCCGCTGACGTGGCGGCGAGAAGTCGAAGTCGCGGTGGTCCGATCGGATCGGCCACTCGAATCGGTCGTAATCCCCGCGAGCGGTATCGCGGGTCTGCTTGGATCGTGGCGGGACAACGAAGGACCGGGACCTCTCTACCTTCGTCTCGCGGAGAGCATTCAGAAGGCGATCCGCGGTGGTGAATTGGAAGTTGGTGCCCGCTTGCCCGCGGAGCGCGACCTGGCCGGAAAGTTGGGCCTCAGCCGCAGCACCGTGACCGCCGCGTACGAACTGCTGCGCCAGCGAGATAGCGTTGTCCGCCGCCAGGGAGCCGGCACCTACGTCTCTCAGGTCGGGGCTTCCCGAACGGCCGGACTACCGGTCCCGAGCGCTCAATCGGCGACGCTGCCTGACTTGGTGCCGAGCGCGGTCGAATTCACCACCGCCGCGCCAAAGGGCGCCGAATTCGTCACAGACGAGCTCATTGCTGATGCCCTCGCGGAGTTCCGGCATGTAAGGGAGGGACACGGTTACTCCGCGCTCGGTCTTCCCGCGTTGCGAGCTGCTATCGCCGAACGGCTGACGGCGACCGGCCTGCCCACGGTGCCAGGCGAAATCCTGGTGACGAC
>JBDUAL010000293.1:0-3589 GCA_040004685.1 Anaerolineaceae bacterium
GCCCGGCGTTCGGCCGCCAGGAGGTGGTGGAACTCGAAGGGCGGAAGCTGCGCATCATGCTCTGCAAGAACCCCGCCGGCGCAAACCAGGTGATTCGCCTGCTGCGCGCGATCGACCCCGGCGAAGGGCTCCACGTGGCGGCCCTCCTCAACGATCGGTTCGCCGATGGCCAGGACGTCAGTTGGACGTGGGACGTGGACTACGAACTGCTCGCAGACAGGATTGGCAGCTGCTACACGGGCGGTGATCGCGCCGAAGACATGGCCTTGCGCCTGAAGTACGCCGGCTGGCCAGCGCCTAACTGCGTCGCTCACGAAGCGGCCGCGTTGCTCGAGGCGATCATCCGCGGGACGCCGGTTGGGGCCGATGTTTTCGTCATCCCCACTTACACGGCGATGCAGGACTTGCGCGCTGAACTGGCGAAGCGAGGCGTCGCCGGGCGGTTCTGGAAGTAGGCTTTCGAGCGCCGGATATCACAGATCGAGAAATTTACTCGCGTTTTTTCCCAGTTACCGGTATGGTGGTCTCAGGTAGACCGCGTTCCATCGTCCTTCGCTTGAGGCTCAGCTTTCACCCGTACTCGATGACCGTAGGAATCCCAGATTTTTTTGGAGGTCGTCGAGTGAGTTTCGCCGACAAAACCCTTACCTGCAGCGACTGTGGAGCAGCATTTACGTTCACAGCCGGGGAGCAGGAATTTCATCAGTCCAAGGGGTTCAGCAACGAGCCCCGGCGCTGCCCGGACTGCCGAGCCGCACGTCGCGGTTCGGAAGGCGGCGGTGGTAGTCGTATGGGCGGAGGTTCGCGCGAGATGTTCTCCGCTACCTGCGGTTCCTGCGGCAAAGAAGCCAAGGTCCCCTTCGAGCCCCGAGGTGACCGCCCTGTCTACTGCAACGACTGCTTCCAGTCGCAGCCCCGAACTGGTGGAGGCGGCGGTAGCCGCAGCTCCGGCGGTGGTGGCGGCTACGGCGGCGGCGGTGGTGGCGGCGGCTACGGCGGTGGCGGTGGAAGCCGCGACAGCGGTGGCGGAAGCCGTGGCGGCGGTGGCGGCGGCGGCGGTCGTCGCTGGTAATCGTCTAATCGTCGCTGGCTAACACCAGGACACATAAAACTGAAACGGGACGCTCCTTCCTACGGAGCGTCCCGTTTTTGCGTTCTGCCGAGGGAGACGGGAGACGTGGTTGCACGCCACCCCATGGTGTCAATTCGTCGCTGCGCCGCGAGCAAGAGCCTTACGCGCGGCTACACCGGGATCATCGCATCCACCTCGATCTCGACGAGCATCGCGGGGTCGAGCAGGGCAACCACCTGGACCATCGTGGCCACCGGGCGAACGTCGCGGAAGTGCTCGCCGTGCGCCCGGCCAAACTCTGGCCATTGGGCGATGTCCGTCACGAACATGCGGGTGCGGACGACGTCCCTCATGCTCGCGCCAGCCTCGGCCAGCGCCTGGGCGATGATTTCGAAGCAGCGCTTTGCCTGCAGGTAGGGGTCGTTGCCGCCCGCAATGGTGCCATCGGGGTTCGCCGCCGTGGTCCCGGAGACGAACACGTGGTTGCCTTCGCGCACCGCGCGAGAATAGCCGATGACGGACTCCCACGGCCCACCAGACCAGATCAGTTGGCGTGTCATGCACGTAGTAGAGGGTGTAGCGGGCCGGTGGGCAAGGGCCAACGTGGGCGGGTGCAAGCCGGTCGCTTTCGAGCGGATATACGGTGGCCGCCCCTTCAGCCGCGGCATAAACCCGCCGACTACCGCTGTATGGAACTCGCTGGAGACCCGCAATTGGTCTACCTTGCCGAACGCACTGCCGCCTTCGGCAAGCAGGTGAACCGGGACGGAAACAACATCCGCACGCTACGACGCGAGTTGGACGCCCTCTGGGTGTCACGGCCAACCTCGAACGGAAGCGTTGCCTGGGTGCTCCGCCAACGACGCGTCGCGACGCCCCTCCGTTCGGCCTGAGCCTCGTTCTACGCGCGTTCGCACATCCGACGCGTAACTTCCCAGACCATCCCACAGTTGATCCGCAAGCTTTCGATGCTCACGCGCTCGTTATGGCCGTGAACGGAGCGGCCAACGTCCGGCGTTGTCAGTCCACCCGAAAACCCGTACGAAATTTGGCCGCGGTTGCGCAGCGTGCTGCTATCGGTGAAGCCCACGGTCATGCCGGGGACGACGACCGCCTCCTCCATGTGATCGTGAATGACGTCTTCGATCGTGCGGAAGAGCTCCGTATCGAAGCTGTTCGTCTCGGACCAGCCGGTGTGGATGCGCTCGATCCGCACCTTGGCATCGCCGATCACCGCTTCGAGTTCGGCGATAAACGCGTCGGGCTTCACGCCCGGCAACAAACGGCAATCGAGCGTCGCCTCGGCGAATGCCGGGATGACGTTCACCTTCACGCCAGCGGTCAGCCCGGTGGCGCTGATCGTGTTCGAAAGCAGGGCACGGACGCGGGGGTCCTTTCCGGCCGCCTGCTCAAGGCCCTTCGCCGTGGGGTCGCCCTTGTAGACGCCAGCACGCGAGAGCCGGCTGAAATACTCCTGTAGTCCGGCTGAAACCGCGAGCGGCCGCTGCCACGCCTGGATTGCGCCGAGGGCGCGCGTCAGGCGGTCGACCGCGTTATCGCTGTGCGGGACAGAGCCGTGTCCCGGCGTCCCCCCGGCGATGAGCCGCAGCCAGACTGGCCCCTTTTCGGCAACCGCCACGTTGTAGACGGGCCGCTCGACGCCGAACAGTTCCGTGGTGCCGCCGCCTCCTTCGTTGATCACGAATTCGGCATCGAGCGATTCCGGGTGATTGCGTTCGAGCCAGCGCACGCCGAACTCGGAGCCGGCCTCTTCATCCGCCATCGCGAAGAAGATCACGTCGCGGGCGAGCGGAACGCCCAGCCGCTTGAGATTGAGAAACGTCATCAGCTGGACGATGCCGAGACCTTTCATATCGAGCGCACCGCGGCCCCAGATATGGCCATCCTTGATCAGCCCGGAGAACGGCTCTTCGTCCCAGAACTCGCGCTGCACGGGCACCACATCGGTGTGGTTGAGGAGCATGAACGGCCGCTTGCTGCCATCGCCGGGGAGCACCGAGCGCAGCGACACCCGTTCGTCACCAGCATCGAACAGTTCGTACGGTATTCCTTCGCGTTCGAGGATCGCGCCGATGAAATCGCACGCCAGCCGCTCATTACCTGGCGGATTCGACGTATCAATGCGCAGGAACTGGCAGAGCAGCTCGATCGCTTCGTTGTGGACGGCGTCCCAATTGGGAACGGCGGTGGGCATGGGCGAAACTCCGGCTCGGGCGTGTACTGGTCGAGTATACGGGGCGCGGGGCGACCGTTGGCCCGTCACTTGCTTAAGGCGCGAACGTCCACCCAGCCACGCTGCCCGTCTGGTCCGATAACAGACTGGAACGTTCCACTCGCCTCGATGGTGATGCTTGAACCGCCGTTCTGCTACGCCGGCCGCCTGGCGACGAACACCGCGTGCTCGTTGGCGTACGGGTCTTCGACATCGACTTCCACGAGTTCGAAACCAGCGGCACGGAGGTGGTTGTGCCACTCTTCGGTTGAAGCGAGGCCGTG
>JBDUAL010000294.1:0-3587 GCA_040004685.1 Anaerolineaceae bacterium
GCTCCGCAGCACATCAATCCTAATCCGAGCGCATACACGAAGTATGTCGGCTGGAACAATTATCGCGGCGGAATGAGCGAAGACTGCCTTGTGGTCAACGTCTGGACGCCCGCTCTTCGCGATAACGGCAAGCGTCCCGTGATGTTCATCATTCATGGCGGCGGCTATACCAGCGGCTCGGGCAACCTGGAGGCCTTGGAAGGACAACACTTGGCGAAGCTGGCAAATATGGTGGTGGTTACGGTCAACCACCGGCTCGGCATGCTTGGCTTCGCCGATCTATCGGGATTTGGCGGCGACGAACTTCGCAATTCCGGCAATGTCGGGATGATGGACCTGGTCATGGCCCTCGAGTGGGTCCGCGACAACATCGGGCAGTTCGGCGGGAATCCGCAAAGCGTCACGATTACCGGTCAGTCAGGCGGCGGTGGCAAGTGCTCACATCTGATGGCGATGCCTTCGGCGCGAGGTCTGTTCCACAAGGTGGCGATTCAGTCTGGTTCCACGTTGAAGACAGGTCGCCATGAAGACCGCCAGAAGGACGCCGAACGGCTCTGCACGAAGCTGGGCGTCGCAACGGGCGAGCTCGCGAAACTGCAGTCCGTTGCGTTCCGGGACATCGTGGACAACCAGGCGAATGCGGGGCCGGTGCTTGACAGCAATGTGGTGCCGCGCGATCCGTTCGATCCGGATGCGCCGGCGATATCGGCGAGTGTGCCGATGATCATCGGGACGTGTCTGGAGGATGGGGGCTTCACGATCACCGATACCTCGGATGACGAGGCGTCGCTCCGAAAGTGGGTGGAAAACCAGCTTCGTGCTCTGAAAGCCGAGGACAAGGCGGACGAAGTGCTCGCGTTATACCGCAAACACTATCCGCATGACAACGGGTTCCTGCTGCGGGCGATTCTCGCAACGGACCGCGGCATCCGGCGCAGTGCCGTTACCCAGGCGGAGCGCAAGGCGGCTCAGGGGGCCGCGCCGGTCTATATGTATCGATGGGACTGGCCGGCGCATGGCGAAGGCGCGCATTGGGGCGCGGTACATGGAACCGATCTCAGTCCGGCATTTGCGAATCCCACGACTGCGATGACGGGAAATAGCGAAGGCGGGAAGCGTCTGGCGCTGCAGTTAGGCTCTGCTTTTGCAGCGTTTGCCCGGACCGGCAACCCGAATCATTCCAGGATTCCGACCTGGAGTCCGTACAACGAGTCGCAGCGGCCAGTGATGGTGTTCAACTCAGAGACGCGGCAGCTGAATGATCCCAACCGCGAGTTGCGGCAGATGTGGGACAGGATTTTGGCAAAGTAGTGCGGGAGTAAACGGGGAGCAAAGCGGACGCGCGCCCACCTGGACTTTTGATCAGTGCCACAGGCGCGCACTAGAGTTACAATCGCCCGTAGAAATCCAACAAAGGAGTAGTGCGTAATAATGATGACCTTTCAGCGAGTAGGGTTACTCTTGACACTGGCGGGCGCGGCCGTCGCCGCAGCGCCCCCGGGCATACCGGATGGCTGGTCCGACGGTTACGTCTACGCGAACGGAATTCGAATCCACTACTACCATGCCGTTCCTGCGCCGGGAAAGCCGGTAATCGTGATGGCCCACGGAGCGACCGATATCGGCCTGTGCTGGACAACTCTGACGCAGGATATGCAGCGGTCGTACGACATCTACATGACGGATGCGCGCGGCCACGGGCTGACGGATCCCCCCACGGCTGCGGACACAGCCGACGCCCAAGGGCTCGACCTGGTGGGCTTCGTTCGTGCGATGAAATTTGATAAACCGATCCTGATGGGTCATTCGATGGGCGCTGCTACGGTGATGCGGATCGGGGCGCAGTACCCGGATTTGGCGCGTGCCATCATCATGCTCGATCCCGGCCTCGGACGGCCGGCTGGACGGGGACCAGCGGGGGCGCCGGCAACAGCGGCCCCGGGACGAGGAGCACCGCCTGCGCCGGGCGCGCTGGTGATGGCGGGGACGCCGGAGGCGCTGGTTGCGCAGAATAATCGCAGCTTCGAGGACCTGGTTGCGAAATGCAGCAAGGATTCGCCGAAATGGGACATCGTCGATTGCCAGTATTGGGCGCTCTCGAAGAAGCAGTACCACGGGACGTATACACCACGGGAGGGGCAAGGTGCGAGGGGCGGGATGGGGACGGAGGAGCTGCTTCCGAAGATTACCGCGCCGGTTCTGATATTGAAGGCTGACGCGTCGCCCGAGACCCGCAAGTCGAACGAAGAAGCCGCGAAGGTGATCCCGCATGGGAAACTCGTGCACATCGACGGCGCCGCTCACAATCTGCACCACGATCAGCGCAAGCGTACGGTGGACGAGCTCAATATATTTCTGAAGACGCTATAGGGTATACCTCGCGCCAGTTTTCATCGGCAGCTTTCCAGCAGGGCCGGTCTGCCGCAACCGCCGGCCCTCTGCTCAGGTTCCAATTCAATTGGCGCGAGTTTCGAGATCCTTTCAGCATTCCGTAAGTTACACTCTAACCATAATGATGACCCGGCGCATTTTCGTTCTCCTGCCGTTGGCAGCGGCACTGATGGCGCAGCCTTCGCCTCTCGCGCAGTTGCCGGACCATATAAAAGTGGTGCTGGTCGGAGACTCCACTGTGGCCGTCCAGGGAGGGTGGGGACCCGGCTTTTGCGCCCATTTTATCCCCGCGGCGGAATGCCTTGACCTGGCGGTGAATGGGCGCTCGACGAAAAGCTTCATCGACGAGGGCCTGTGGGCGAAGGCACTGGAAGCGCGCGGCCAGTTCTACTTCATCCAGTTCGGACATAACGATCAGAAGGACCAGTTGAGCCTCCATACCGATCCCGCAACGACCTTCAAAGCGAATCTGCACCGATACGTGCGTGACGTGCGCGAACTGGGTGGTACACCCATCCTGGTCACATCGCTTTCCAGGCGCAACTACAGCGATGGGAAGCTGATTGTGGATCCACTACGGGAGTATGCCGCGGCTACGCGCGAAGTTGCGGCGGAGGATAACGTTCCGCTGATCGACCTGTACCAGCTATCGCGAGCCCTGCTGGAACCAATGACACAACTCGAGGCCGACCGGTTCAACGCCACCACACACGAGGACGCCGCCGCGGAGCGAACCGCCGCGGCCGCGCCGGATCGCACCCACCTGAACGATCTCGGCAAACGCACGTTCGGAGACATGGTGGCGCAAACGGCATCGCAGGCCATACCGGCGCTCAGACCGTGCCTCACATCGCGGTAGGGCAGTCAAGCCGCCCTGCGTCTCTGCCCAGCGATACTTTACTCGATCACCGCCTGTGACACCGCGCTGTCGAAGTCGTACTGACGCGCTCTCCCTCCGGTCTGCACGAAAAGGACTACGGCCACTTGTTCCTTTCGATTGACCCACCAATATGTGCCGAAGGCGCCGTCCCAGCCGTAGCTGCCGTTCGGCTTGCGTACCCGCGCCTCCGCGTTATTGAGGATCACCTCGCCGCCCAGGCCGAATCCGACGCCCTTCGTTGCACGGCCACTCTGCCAGTTGAAGAGATCGCCCACGTTGTTGCTTAACATCAGGTCCACCGTCCAGGGACTCAGAA
>JBDUAL010000295.1:0-3585 GCA_040004685.1 Anaerolineaceae bacterium
GCGACCGCCGTGATCAGCCAGCGAATCACGAACGCAATCAGGCGCTGCTGCTGGGTCTCGGGCCGCTGAATGCCGCCGAGCGCTTGGAACTGACGCAACGAAACCCTCCGATCGGCCCGCTTTTGGCACTTTACTCCTGGAGCGTGGCTGAGGAAAGATCGCCGCTCTGTGTTCACGCGGTGCCGATCTGTGGTTCAATTCCGGGCATGCCAGACCCCTCGATTGCACTTGACGTCGGTGGCCGCACGGTCACCATCACGAACCCGGACAAGGTGTTCTTCCCCGAGACCGGCTACACGAAGCTGGACGTTGTGCAGTACTACCTGGCCGTGGCCGATGGCGCGTTGCGCGGCGTGATGGGGCGGCCGATGGTGCTGAAGCGCTTCGTCAACGGCGCTGACAAGGAGCCGTTCTTCCAGAAGCGAGCTCCGAACAATCTGCCAGAAGGCATCGAAACCGCCCACATCACCTTCCCCAGCGGTCGTACAGCGGACCTTGTCGTCTGCGATGACGTCGCCGACCTGGCCTGGGTGATTAATCTGGGCTGTCTGGACCTGAACCCCTGGGCCGTGCGCGCCAACGACGTCGACCACCCGGACGAGTTGCGCATCGACCTCGACCCGACGCCGGAGGCGGACTTCGCGATGGTGCGCGAGTTGGCGCTGGTCTTTCGCGAAGTGCTCGAGGATTTCGGCTACCAGGGGTTCCCGAAGACTTCTGGCTCGCGCGGCATTCACATCAACGTGCGCATCGAGTCGAAGTGGGGCTTTACCGAGGTGCGACGTTGTGCGCTGGCGCTCGGTCGCGAAGTTGAGCGTCGCGCGCCGCTGATCGCAACGACCAAGTGGTGGAAAGAGGAGCGGCACGGCGTCTTTATCGACTACAACCAGAACGCCCGTGACCGCACGGTGGCCTCCGCCTATTCGGTGCGCCCGACGCCGGATGCGCGCGTCTCCTGCCCGCTCCAGTGGGACGAGGTGCCGCACGTCGAGCTGGCCGATTTCACCATCCGCACGGTGCCGAAGCGTTACGCCGAACGCGGCGACCTCGGCGCGGGCATCGATGACCAGGCGTTCTCGCTGGAGCCGCTTCTCGAACTGGTGGCGAAACAGGAAGCCGAGGGCCAGGGCGACGCGGCCTACCCGCCCCACTTCCCCAAGGCCGAGGGCGAACCGCCGCGGGTGCAGCCAAGCAAGCGCCGAAAGAAGGCGAAGTAGCCCTAACTCCCAATCACCACGTTCCACTCCCGAACCTTGTGCCCCGTCACCAACCCGTTCACCACGTACGGGTCCTCGCGCACGAACAACTCCGCGGCCTCCCGGCTGTTGAAGACGAGGAGCGCGCCGTCCACCGGGTCGGTGAAGGCGCCAGCGAGGAGCAGTTCGCCGCGCTCGAGGTAGCCTTGGGCGAGCCCGAGGTGTCCCTCACGGAGCGGCGCGCGCCGCTCGACGATGCCTTCGATGTAGTCGTAGAAGAGCAGGTACTTCATCGGTTGAGTTCTCCTCACGCTCGGCGGTTGGCGATAGGCGGCGAGCCTAGAGTTCGCCGTGCCGCCAGAGTTCGAACAGATTGTGCGCCATCTGGCGCGGGTCCATCGGCTCCACGTTGTAGCGCGTGAAATGGCGGACGACGTTTGTGAGGTCGCGTTCGAGCAGTTTCTCGGCTTGCGAGTTCTGGCGAGGGTCAACCGCCTGCGGAAGGTCGATGATGATGCAGCGGCCACCGCTGTAGAGGATGTTGAACGGCGAGAGGTCGCTGTGGACAACGTTCTCTTTCATCATCAGCTCGATGTTCCAGAGCAGCCGGTCAAGCAGCGGCTGCGCCTCGTCGGGCGAAAGCCGGGTGTGCTGAAGCTGGGTCGCCGGGCCGTTCGCATCGCCTACCTCTTCCATGAGGATGGCCCGTTCGTTGCAGACGAAGGGCGTGGGCACGTCAGCGCCGGCGTAGTTGAGCGAACTGAGCAGATCGAATTCGTGGTCAACCCACATCGCCGACTGGGCGTTGCGACCGAATTCGGTGCGGGCGGCTACGGCCCGGCGGACCTGGCCTTCGAGGATCACGCGGCCCTCTTCGTACATCGCTCCGCGCTGAAACCCGCGGTGGGCGTGGGAGTGATAGACCTTGGCGATTGCATACCGCACGCCCAGCGACTTGTGCGCGCGGCAACGGTAGACGGTCGCCTCCTTGCCGCTTTTAACAACGTTGAGGACCTCAGTGATCAGGGCTGCGTCCAGGAACTCCTGGATGGCCGCCATATCCGAGCGGTCGGATTCGCGGTTGGCGAAGCGCGACGGCTCTGGGCTTTCAGAAACGAGAGACAAAGGGCAACTCCGGGAAGCTGGCGCCAAAAGCGTGGCGCGGCCATCGCCTCAACGGCGGCATGCTTTGGCGGTCCCGGGGTGAGCAGGAAGCTCAGGCAGCCAGTTGGAGGCGCGCGGTTCGGCGGAACGTGGTGTTGGCGACAGTCATCTGCTCGTCTCCCTCCGGGCAAGGCCCGTAGCTGATGAGACAGGATTGGCGGAACGGGTGGCGCCTGTCAATCGGCTGTGAGGCGGCGATCCGTCGACCGTGCCCTACTACGCGTGGCCCGGTTGCGAACTGATGCCAGGCCCGCCAAACTCTGGCTCCTGCGCGTTTCGCGCCCCGAGGAGCGTTCCATGTCGGAACTGAAGCACCGGTTTATAACCACCAACGGCATCAAGATGCACATCGCTGAACAGGGCGAAGGACCCCTCGTTGTGCTCTGCCACGGCTTCCCGGAGTCCTGGTATTCGTGGCGACACCAGTTGAAGGCGCTCGCTGACGAGGGTTACCACGCCGTTGCGCCGGACCAGCGCGGATACGGCCAAACGGATAAGCCTGAAGCGATCGATCGGTACACCCAGCTCCATCTGGTCGGCGATATCGTCGGCCTCCTCGATGCTCTCGGCGAAGAGACGGCGGTGGTGGTGGGCCACGACTGGGGTGCGCCGGTGGCCTGGAATTCGGCCCTGTTGCGCCCAGATAGGTTTCGCGGGGTGGCTGCGCTCAGTGTGCCGTATACGTCTCGCGGACCAGCCGCTCCCTTGCCCACGTTCAAGGCGATCTTCGGCGACATGTTTTTCTACATCCTCTACTTCCAGGAGCCCGGGAAGGCGGAGGCGGAGCTTGAGGCGGACGTGCGCATGACCATGCGCAAGACGCTCTATTCGGCCTCCGGCAGCATCCCAGCGCCAACACGCCCGCCAGCGCCTCGCCCGAAAAAGGGCACCGGCTTCCTCACCACAATGACTGACCCGGCTGAACTGCCTGCTTGGCTGACCGAGGCCGACCTGGACTACTTCACCGCCGAGTTCACGCGGAGCGGGTTCCGCGGCGGATTGAACTGGTATCGCAACATAGATCGCACGTGGGAGATGATGGGGCCGTGGAACGGGGCGAAAGTCACCGTCCCGGCGCTTTTCATCACTGGTGACCGGGACCCGGTGCTCTCGTTCGCGGGCGCGGGTGTGGAGGCGCTCAAGCAGAACGTTCCAAACCTGCGCGAAAGTATCACTCTCCCGGGCGTTGGACACTGGACACAGCAGGAGAATCCAGCAGCGGTCA
>JBDUAL010000296.1:0-3579 GCA_040004685.1 Anaerolineaceae bacterium
CGGCCGCAAGTGGGCGAAGCCCGCTTGTGGACGTCCACTCGATGGAAAGGTTAGGCGCCGCTTGCGGTGCAGGGCTACTCATGATGCTGGAAACGTGCGCTCTGAGATGGCCGGCGGCTCGACTGTGAAGTTGCTCAAGCGTACCCAACGCGGCTTGACTCGGGCGTAGGTGATTCCTGGCCAAGACAGGCGCGTTGGACCATCTGGGAATGCGGAGTAATACACTAGCTTGAGACGTTCGAGTTCGGCGCCAGACGGGAAATCTGCGGCGCCTTCGTACTGGAGCGTGCGTGGGTCGGCATCGTTCCAGCCACCAATGACGAATGCGGCACGAGGATTGGCTTTGAGATTTTCGGCCTTACGGCTGGAAAGGAGCGTGTCGAACACCAACTCAAGTTCCTCGGTCACTGCGATTCCGATGATCGCTGCCTGAGGCGCGCCAGCCGGCGAGGCTGACGCCTCGATCGCCCACTTGTGAGCGCGCATGAACGCAAGAAGGACTGCGGTTTCCATGGGGCCTCCGTCTTCGCGGCGCCTAACGTGCTAGCTAACCGGCGGGCCGCGTCGATGCTCGCCAAGTTGAAGGCACGTACCGGCCCGTCCGGTTGAGCGCCGGGTTGGGCCGCAACAAGGGGAATTGCCACAGTGCGTGCCGAAGGACATGCGCGCAAGATAGCTCTGCACACGAGTGGACGCAAACGCAGCGGCGACCTCGACCATGATGGCGAGCGCCGGTCCGCTCCAGCGCGCAGTTGGGCGACCAACAGTCACAGGGACGCCGGTGAATCGATCACGCGATCCGCACGCGCCAGGATTGCGGGCGGCAATGCGAGGTTCATGGCCGCCGCAGTGCGACGGTTTACGACCATCTCCACCACGGTCGGGAGTTCTATCGGGAGATCGGCAGGGCGCGCCCCCTTGATGATCCTGTCCACGTAGTACGCCATGCGTCGCCACGCCGCGCGCCTCTCGGCTCCGTACGACACCAGGTGTCCGCTTTCAGGAAAGACGGACCAGCCAGCCGCGCTTGGGATCCGGTGCTTCAGGAAAAAGGCGGCGAGCGCTTTGCGCTGGCCGTACATCAGACCATCCGAGAAGATCAGCGCTCCATCCGGCTGCTCGGCGGCGACGGCGGCCAGCGCTGTCTCGAGTTCGGCCGGATTGCGCGCTTCATGGTAGCTGACCTCAACGCCAAGCTGCATTGCCGCGGCCCTCGACGCCGCAAGCTCGTGTCGCTGACCGGCGTGCTCCGGGCTGGCGAGGAGCGCGACTCGACGCAGTCTCGGGTGAATCTCCTTGAGAATCTCCAACCGCTTCACGATAAGGTCGAGCGCAAGGAGGGACATCCCCGTCGCATTGCGTCCGGGACGCGCAAGGCTGTCCGCAAAGCCAGCGTCAACGGGATCACCGCTGATGAGGAAGACCACGGGAACGGGCGGAGACAATCTATACGCCGGAGCGATCCCTCCGCCGTTCGCAACGATGACTGCAGGCATCAGGGCGGCGATCTCGTCCGCCAGCTTCGCCGCTTGCGCTGCTGAATAGTCTGCCCAACGGGCGTCGACGAGGACGTTGTGACCCTCACGGTATCCCAGTTCGCGCAGACCTTCCAGGAAGGACTCGAAAAAGCCCGCCCCATCTGACTTGGCGCCACCCGAAAGCACGGCAACCCGGCGCAGTTGGTCGGACTGGGCCCGCGCGGGCAGCCCACGTACTGCGAGTGTCGACGCGATTGCGAGGATCAATCGGCGTCGCCTCGGGACATCGCTTGTGGATGCGGTACGCGCTGATTCGCAATTGGTGTTCATCCGTTCATCCTCACATATGTCGCGTCTCGACGGTGGCCGGCCGCGGCGAGCGAACGCGAGCCGGTCCTATCCGCTGCGAGGTTCGACGCCACACCGCAGCCTAATTTCGATCACTCTACGACTCGGTCTGCGCGGAGCAGCATCGAAGGCGGAATGGTAAGCCCGAGCGCCTTCGCGGTCTTTAGGTTAATGACCAACTGGAGCTTCGTCGGCTGCTCCACCGGGAGATCGGCGGGCTTCGCACCTCTCAGAATCTTGTCGACGTATGTGGCGACCTGCCGCCCCGCGTGCTGAAAGTTGGGACCGTACGTCATGAGATTGCCATTGACCACGAAGTCTTCCCACGCCGAAATCGTGGGAATCCGGTACTTGGCCGCAAAATCGCCGATCGTGTTCCGCTGACTCATGATGAGCGCATTCGAAAACGCGATGATCCCGTCGACGTGGTCGCGCGCCATCGCCTCGAGAGCGCCGTTGACCTCTGCTACGTTGCGCACGGAATACTGCCTGACCGTCAGACTCATGCGTTGCGCCGCGGTCTGCAATGCACGGAATTCCTCGTCCTCGCCCGGGTGGAGAGGATTCACGAAGGCCCCGAGGTGGGACACGCGCGGAGCCACTTCTTTGAGCAGCTCGAGCCGCTTCCCGCCGAGCTCGACAGCGAGGAGAGTAACTCCGGTGAGGTTGCCTCCGGGTCGCGCGAGGCTTGGCACAATTTTCGCCGCGACCGGGTCGCCACTGTAGATGAACACAATGGGCATCGACCCCGCCTCGGCCTTCGCTCCGAGGACCGCGTGGCCTTGCGCCACCAGAACGTCTATGTTCGATCGAACCAGCTCGGCGGTGAGCCCGGCTGCCTCTTCGGGCGCCGTTCCTTTCATCCAGCGGGCATCGACCGTGAGGTTTTGCCCCTCGACGTAACCAAGCTCGCGGATCCCTTGACGGAAACCCTCGTAGTGGGGGTTTGCCGCTGGCAGGGAGTACCACCCGCCGACCCATCCGATGCGCGCTGCCTTTCGCCCCTGTGGGTGCGCCGAGCCGGGCGCAACGATGAGTCCGACGCCCAGAGTTACGACGAATGTCCGCCTGTCCATGGCTGAATCTCCTCGTCTCGCGTGTGCGGCCTAACGTTCTAGCTAACCGGCGGGCCGCGCCGATGCGGACAAGAATGAAGCCGCGTTCCGGCCCGTCCGGTTGAGCGCAGGGTTAGGCGCACGCACGCTCAAGGTCTTCCCGGATTGGGTACAACAGGTCAAAGGAGGGAATGCCAGCCAACGCTATTCTGGCCGCACACCAAGGGTATGGCAGGCGCGAAAGCCAATTCATAACCGAGGCGAGGTACGAAGGTGGAAGCGATTCCATCCGTTCAATCGTAATCGCCAGCCGATCCACCAGCCATTGGCCTTGCGATTGAAATTGCCAATCATAGCGGCCACAGCCCACGCGAACACTACGACTGTCCTTCTCGGACATCCCAACCAACCAATAGCAGGAAAAGCTGGGCTGATCATCAGGCGGGGGCGTGGAAAGGCAGAAGGTTTGGACGTTCTCGTAGGTTTGCGCAAATCGCCGAACCAGAACATCCGAAATCGTTTGGAGCCCAATCGAGACCGGAGGAAATGCGATTGTGCCGGATCGCACAACCATTTCCAGCTTGGCATTTTCAGCGAACGCTCGCTCCATCAGGTAGGGCCGATTTTCGTCCTTGGCCCGAATGTAGATCTCGACAGCTTCTTGAGCCGAATGCATGGCTGGTCGGCATCCGTTCCGT
>JBDUAL010000297.1:0-3575 GCA_040004685.1 Anaerolineaceae bacterium
CAGACTGAGGCCAGCGTTGATCTCGCGAAGCTGGCTGGATTGCGGCCGGCGGGAGTGCTCTGCGAGGTCATGAAGGCGGACGGCGAGATGGCCCGAATGCCGGACTTGAAGCGCTTCGCCCGTCGCCACGGCCTGAAAATAGTGACCGTCAACGAGATGATCCGGTATCGCCTCCGGACCGAGCGGTTGGTGCATCGTGTGGCCGAGACGAAGCTGCCTACGCCTTCCGGCGAGATGATGGTCCTCGCCTACAGGGCGGACAACGATCCGGCAGAGCACATTGCCGTGGTCAGCGGCCCAGTCGACCCCGACAAGCCAATCTTAGTTCGCGTACACGACCAGTGCGTGACAGGCGACGTCTTCGACTCGCTGCGATGTGACTGCGGGGAGCAGAAGGATCGCGCGATGGCGATGATTGGCCAACAGGGTGGCGTCTTCCTTTACATGCGACAGGAGGGGCGCGGAATCGGCCTCCACAACAAGCTCCGCGCCTACGAACTTCAGGACCAGGGCATGGACACCGTGGACGCGAATCTCGCCCTCGGCTTCCCCGCCGATCGGCGGGACTACGGCATTGGCATGCAGATTCTCCTGGACATTGGGGTGCGGAAGATGCGCCTGATTACGAACAACCCTGCGAAGCGCGCAGGGCTCGAGGGCTTTGGTCTCGAGGTGGTGGAGCGCGTTCCGATTGAGACGGCGCCGAACCCGTTCAACGTGCGCTACCTGGATACAAAACGGCGACGGATGGGCCACATCCTTGATGGGCTGGAATCCATGGGCACGGCGAATTGAGCCGGGAGGGCCGAGTCTCCCGGCGTGGGGCCAGGCTGTATGCCTGAGTTGGAAGGGTCGATGGATGGCGCGGGGATGCGTGTCTGTGTGGTCGTTTCGCGCTGGAACGAATTCATCACCAGGCAGCTGCTTGAAGGCGCGGTGACGACGTTGCGAGAACGCGGGCTTCTTGAAATTGACGTAACGACAGCGTGGGTGCCTGGCGCATTTGAAGTTCCGACGGCTGCAAAGTGGGCTGCCGAAGGCGGCCGGTTCGATGCCGTGGTCTGCCTCGGGGCCGTGATTCGTGGCGAAACTGCACACTTCGAGTACGTGGCAGGCGGGGCCGCTGAGGGCATCCGCTCCGTCTCGCTTGGGACGGGCGTACCGGTGATCTTCGGAGTGCTGACGGTAGACAACGTCGAACAGGCGCTCTCACGGACCGGTGGGAAGGACGGCCACAAAGGCTCGGAGTCTGCCCTGGCTGCCATCGAGATGGTCAACCTGCGGAAGCTGATGGAGCAGGCCTAACAGAGGTGTCCGAACCAAAGCTCAACCAGTCCGTGTAAACAGGATCGTTCAGCCGTCGGAGGCGAGTTGGCCAAGGACGATTAGATCAGTTGGGAACGCCAGCGGGGTTGGGGGTCGGCTGGGGTGAAACCAACCGAGTTCCGTGAACTCGCCGTCCGCCGGCCGAAGGTCGCCGCCAATGACTTTCGCTGAGAACCAAACGCCCACCGTCTGCTTGTCACGATTGTGGAAGTTCGAATGCACCGCCACCACCGCGCCGATCTCAACGTCGAGACCGGTCTCCTCCGCGCACTCGCGCGCCGCGGCCAGACGGATCTCTTCGTCCCACTCAACGTAACCGCAGGGGATGCACCATTGCCCCGTGTGCTCACCGCGCGCTCGACGCCCTACCAGGACCCGCCCCTCGAGGTCCCGGATGACGGTGGCTACACCGACGGCCGGGTTGCGGTAACGGATGAAACCGCAAGCAGGGCAGAACGGGCGCCGTTCGCCGCCCCGGTAATCGAAAAAGAGTGCGCCGCCGCAGTCCGGACAATAGCCACCCCCGGGTTGGGCAGTCTTTTCGCGCCAGGCTCGCTGTGAGTCATGAGGCTCGCTCACGGGGTGGGCAGCTGCCCGGAAGCGCGCAGGGTGGCGAGGGTGACGAGATCATCGGCGATCTTCGTGATGGTGATCTTCACGCTGGCGTTGGCGGGCTGGTCGCCGGGTCCCCAATGTTCGCTGGCGCGCGAGATGACAACGTCTGGCACGGCGGCGATACCACCGATGTGGCGCAGGATTCGCGCGACATCGGTGACTCCAGGTTCGGCGTCCCCGTTGGCGATGCCGATCAGTGCAAACGGCTTCCCGCCGACGTGTGGCTCGTCGATGAAGTCCAGGGCGTTCTTGAGTCCGCCGGGAACGGCTCCGTGATACGACGGGACCGTGATCACGAATGCGTCAGCGGCCTCGCAGGCGGCTCGCCACGCGCCGACCGCTGCCGGGTACTGGTCGTCCGGGCGACCGTCCAGGACGGGCAGCGAGCCGATTTCGAACGCTTCGCACTGGGCGCCGGCAGACTGAAGAACCTGGAGGGTGAAGCGCAGCGCACGGTCGGCGCTGCTTCGCTGCCGGATGCTGCCGTTGATCCCGAGAATGCGAATAGGCATTGCTGTAGTAGGCAATAGGGCGGGCTCAACAGGCAAGCGCGCCAGCCTTCTCTCCGGCGAAAGGCCGGGTTGCCGTAGACTCGCGCCGTGAGCCACGGAATCGTTGTCGTTGGTAGCCTGATGATGGATCTCGTGGTACGGGCGCCGCGCTTGCCTGAGGTTGGCGAGTCGCTTCTCGCGCATGACTTCCAAACGTTCGTCGGAGGCAAGGGCGGGAACCAGGCCCTGGCCGCGCTGCGCGCGGGTCGCGAGCCAGTTTGGATGGTTGGGCGAGTAGGCGTGGACGCGTTCGGTGAGCAGATTGTGGCAGCGCTCGAAGGCAACGGATTGGACTGCAGCCTCATCTCGCGAGACCACGAAGTTGGCACTGGCGTGGCGGTGCCGATCGTCTTCGATGACGGGAGGAACAGCATCTTTGCAATTCCGCGGGCGAACCTTCGATTGGGGGCTACGGAGATCGAAGCAGCGGCAGATGCGATTCGATCTGCCCAGATGCTGCTCGTCCAGTTCGAAGTAGGGATGGACGCGACCCTTCGCGCGATGGAGGTCGCTCACGAAGCGGGAGTGCGGGTGTTGCTAAATCCGGCGCCTATATCGCCTTATCCGCCGCAGATGTTGGCGCTCGCCACCTACGTCGTTGTCAACGAAGTTGAATCCGCAGCCCTTGTGCCGGAGTCTGCTCGGAACCATCACTCCGAGGCTCGACTGCTGATGGAGCGGGGTCCGGCGGCCGTGTTCGTCACGCTCGGTAAGCAGGGCAGCATCGTTGTTTCTGATGGTTTGGCCGAGTTCGTTCCGCCGTTTCTGGTGGAATCGGTCGATAGCGTAGGTGCGGGCGATGCGTTTTGCGGCGCACTTGCAGTTGCCCTCGTGGAGGGTCGCGGCCTCGTGGCGGCAGCCGAATTCGCCAATGCCGCCGGGGCGTACAGTGTGCAGCGAGCGGGCGCGGCTGCGTCCCTCCCTGACCGGACGGAGATTGAGGCGATGCTCGTTGGCGGCATCCGGGCGGAATAAGTACGGCCCGCCGAGGGTTGATGGATTGACGGGTGGACGCTGATACTGAGGTTGGCGCCGAGAAGGTTGGTTTTCCGTCCACCTGCAACGATTCTGTCCGCTCTGTGA
>JBDUAL010000298.1:0-3571 GCA_040004685.1 Anaerolineaceae bacterium
GGCCGAACTGGTTATTTCAGCAAATAAAAAAAAGTTCGAAACGAACTTTTGCAGCTTCTGCCAGCTCCATCCACGAGAACGAAGATGGCCACATTACACCCGCGCTGGGAAGCGTCTTCGCCGGGATCGGCGCGGTCGTGTTGGGCATCGGCTCAGCGAACGACAACGGGGCGATGGCGGTCACGGGCGGAATCGTGCTCGCCATCGGGATCCTCGCCTACACCCTTATCCACCACCGGATGATCGACCGGGGCATCTTCCAGGACATCGACAAGCTCAACGGGAAGTAGTTCGCCTCAGTCGCTCGCTGCTTCCCTCGACGGCTCAACGGGGTTACTGTAGAACCGAACCTTAACGTGAGGGTGAGGCGCTGCGTTCCTACTTCCGCCGGACGTTCTACTCGCTCGAAGGCAAGCAATTCCGGGTTCTCTGGCTTGGTACGCTGTTTTCGTTTTTGGGCATGCAGATGCAGGTCATCGCCCGCGGATACCTTGCGTATGATTTGACGGGGAAGAACAGCGCGCTCGGCGGGGTGATGCTGGCATTCGGCTTGCCACAGCTGTTTCTCGGCCTCTGGGGCGGGGTGCTCGCGGACCGGCTGCCCAAGCGGAACCTGTTGGTGGTCTGCCAGGTGATCATCGCCCTCAATTCGGCCTGGCTTGCGACGATGATTGAACTGGGAATGGTTGAATACTGGATGCTGATCGTAGCGGGAGTGGTGCAGGGGGCGGGCTTCGCCTTCATTGGGCCGGCCCGCCAGGCGTTCATTAGCGATCTGGTGGGCAAAGACGCGGTGGGTAACGCGGTTGTTCTCCAGCAATTGAGCATGAACAGCACGCGCGTCATTGGCCCCTCGATTGCCGGTGCCATGATCGCGATCCCATTGATCGGCATCGCCGGCGTCTACTACGTGACAACCGCCGGCTTCGTGCTCGCCACCGTGACCATGCTTCGCCTGCCCCGTGGAGAGCCGCGTCGCACGAATCGTCCCTCGCCGATCGCCGACATGATCGAAGGGCTGCGGTACGTGAAGGGCCGCCCTTCGATCCTCCTGCTCATCCTCACTTCGTTCTCCGTCGTGATGATCGGTTTCCCGTATCAATCGTTCCTGCCCTCGATTTCGAAAGACGTCTACCACGTTGGTGCGGGCGGCCTGGGCGCCCTTTCGTCAGTCGGCGCGATTGGTGCAGTGGTGGCAACGATCGGTGTCGCGACCTGGGCCGGCCACCGCCGCGCCTGGAGCGCGCAACCGCTGCTCGCGCTGATCTTTGGGGTCGCTATCATCGCGCTCGGTTTCGCTTCAAATCTGCTCATGGGACTCGTCGTGATGGTCTTTGTGGGGGCCCTCGCAAGTGCGTTTCAGTCGCTTAACAACTCGCTCACCATGTCCTACACTGACCCCGACTTCCACGGTCGTGTGCAATCGATCTCGATGCTCAGTTGGAGCCTCTTCGGGCTCATGGCGCTTCCGATCGGAATCGTTGCCGACAAGATCGGCATCCAGGAAACGCTGATGCTGCAGGGCGGAGTTGTCCTCCTGCTGGTGCTTTCGCTTCAATTGATGGGACGAACCGCCTCAGTGGCCGCTGATCGAAAGCCGAGGCTTGGGAGCGGCATGGAATCGGCTGGCGCACCCGGCGGCGGCGGTTAGGGACAGACCCCGCGTCACTACTCGTGCTTGCTGCGCTCGGCTATCCAGGCGTTGAAGTTGGCCGACCGCTTCTCGCGGAAGGCGGCCACCCCCTCGCGGGCGTCCGGGTGGTGGTCAGAAATAGCCGTCTTAGCGGCGATCTCATCAAGGGCGTGGTTGAAAGTCATCTCGGCAGCGTTGTAGATCGAGCGTTTTAAGAGTCGCATGGAGACCTGGGGGCCGTTTGCGAGCTCGGTCGCCAGCGACATCGTGCGCTCCATCAGCTGCGCGCCGTCAACCACTTCGTGGACCAGCCCGAGTTCGAACGCCTCATCCGCCGAGACGATGCGCTTGCGCATGAGAAAGTCCATAGTCCGAGCGACGCCCATGAGCTGGACGAGCAGGAACTGCCCCCCTTCGTCTGGTAGGAGGCCGAATCGCAGTGTTGCGCTGCCCAGCCGTGCCTCCCGCGCGGCGATGCGGAAATCACAGGCCAGCGCAAGCGAAAGGCCCGTCTGAATGGCGACGCCGTTGATCGCCGCGATGCAGAGCTTATCGAGATTCCGGACCGCGACATTCAGCGGTTGTGAGATGTGACGCAGGCCCTCGTAGGTGCCGATCTCGTTGTGGTGTCCGCCGAAGAGCTTCGGAACCAGGCCGGGACGGTCTGCCGGGCGCCGCCCGCTCAGGTCGTCACCGGCACAGAACGCGCGCCCGCTGCCGGTGAAGACAACGACGCGCACCTGGTCGTCCATCTGGGCCTGGACGAGCACCTCCGTCATGTCCCGCTTGCACTCCTGGGTGAAGCCGTTCAGCCGTTCAGGTTCGTTAAAGGTGAGCACCGCGATGCCGGGGTCCTTGATGCTGACTTCGAAGCCGCGAAAGTTGCCTGTGTCCATAGTGCGATTCTCCTTGCGCGCGGATCCTGCGTCTTTCGCCGAGAGTCTGCAAACGTGCCGCTTCGAGTCGGTCGCGGTCCGGCATGGCGGTTCGGGTCCAGGGCTTGCCAGTTGTGGCTCCCATGCCGATTCTTCTAACGAAGTTCCAATGCAGCGACGATGTGGGATGGGGAATTGGCGAACGACGAGGTGACCCGCAGGCGGCCTTCCGCACTTCCGGCCGTCTTCAGTGGGGTGCTTCTGGTGGCGCTGCTCGCGGTGTTTGTTGGCGCTGCGTTACTGCCGGCAAGCATCGCCCGTGGCGATAACGGCCCCGTTGTGCAGTTACCAACCGCCACCCCGACGAGCAAGCCCACGCGGACGCCCACGCCCCGCATCCCTCGCCTGGCGCCAACCGCTACGCCATCGCCCACGCCCGCTACCTTTCGGCGCGTGATACCGGGCGTTTCGAATGAACAGCTGCCGACGCCAGTTGGCCCATCGTCGCGAATAGCGCCAGATATGTCTGGGCTGCAGCAGTCACTGGCGACGGCGATCAAGAAGTTTCCGGTGTCAGGCGCGTACGCGATCGCCGTGACCGACTTGCAGAGCGGCAACTCCGTTGACGTCAAGGGCGATAGCTACCAGCTTTCGGGCTGCATCATGAACGTCTTCGTACTGATTTCGGCGATGCTGGATGTGCAGCAAGGGGCGTACTCGCTGGACGACGTGAGCCAGGTGATTGCCACAACGTTGTGGAGTTCGAATACGGTTACCGCGCGCGCTCTCTACCGCAAGACGGGTGGAAACGACCTCGGCGCCGGGCTGCGCAAGGTTGGCCGGTTGATGAACGAGCGAATGGGCATGGAAGGCACTCTCATTGATCATCCGCCCGGCTACCCGGCTGAGACGCTGGGCAGGGATCCGAACAACTGGATCTCGGCGAACGATGCCAACCGCGGGCTGGCCGCGCTTTGGAACGGCGGCATCCTTTCCGACCCTTACCGGGTTTACCTTCTCGATGCGATGCTCCAGGTCAGCCCTACGCTGAACTACCTCCTCG
>JBDUAL010000299.1:0-3567 GCA_040004685.1 Anaerolineaceae bacterium
ACCAGAACGATACACGCGACAGCTCTCAACCGGCGCTGGCCAGTCGAGCATCAACGCCCATAGCGAGTAGCAGACGGCCGGCCGGCGACTTCCGCCCACGAGAGGTTGCAAAGAGCGACCGCACGTCGGCGGCGGTGTCCAGGTCCAGAGCGAACTGCGCCGAGCGGTGTACGTGCACGCCAAGCCCCGAAGCTCGGACGGCGGCGGCGTGCAACGCAAAGCTGTCGCGGCCGTAGTGGAGGGGGAAGAGACGTGGGAGCGGCAGGATCATGGCGTTCGTGCCACCGTCGGCGCTCTCCACCATGGTGACGCAGCCTTCGTGCTTGCGGGCGGCCCTGGCGAGGAGACGGACCGCGTTAGGGGTCGCGAGGGGCAGGTCGGCGTGGAGGATCAGTACTGTGTCCGCCCTGGCGAACGTCGTGCCATCGAGCGCTGCCTGCAGCTGCGCGCTGAAGCCACGCACGAATGGTCGTTCTTCGATGACCGTGCATCGGCCGGCCGTCAGATCCGTCGCGGCGACGACGTTAGGAGTCAGCACCACAAATGGCACCGCTGCCGCGAGGAGCGCATCAGCGACTGTGATGAAGGTGACGCGAGCGAGCTCAGCCCGCTCATCTGGGGAGAGTAGGCTAGCGAGCCGCGCTTTCGCTTCGGTTGGAGGTTTCAGTGGGATGAGCGCCGCGAGGGACAACTAGATCGCCTCGAGCGCCGCGAGCAGATCGCGCGCCAGTTCCGCCTTGCGCTCGGTGCTCGTCATCATGGTGTCGGTGACGAAGCAACGCATCCCGAGGCCCTCAATCTGGTGCGCCAGAGCACGGTCCAGGTTGTCGATGACCATCAGGTCAATCAGTCCCGTGTAGATTCGAGCGACGCCGAGGGCGGAGACCTCGTGTCCGAGCGTCGCCATCATTTTTGCGGCGGGGCCCTTGACCACCTCTCCGGCGATGATGGGGCTGATCGCTGCACGCTTGGCCGTCGAGTCTGCGAGCGCCTCGCGAATGCCAGGTACGGAGAGAATCGGGCCGATGCTTACGAGAGGGTTGCTGGGAGCCAGGATGACGGTCTGGGCATCGCGGATGGCAGCGATGACGCCCGGCGCCGGCTGCGCGCTCCCCGCGCCAGCGAAGCGGATGCCGTGCACGTCGACCTCGGTGCGGAGTCGCACCATGTAGTCCTGGAACGGCAGTTCGGCGGAAGGCCCGGTGATGCGCGTTTCGACGCTCTGATTGGTCATGGGCAGGACAGCGCAGGCGAGGCCCCAAGACTTCGCAAGCCCTGCCACGATCTCGTGCATAGGAAGTCCCTGGTGGATGAGGCGCGTGCGGTGAATAGCCATCGCGAGGTCTCTGTCGCCGAGGTTAAACCAGCGTTCGTAGCCAAAGCGTTGAAGCTGGTCGACAACGGCAAACGTATCGCCGGTGAGGCCCCAACCGGTCTCGGGATTGACCGCACCGGCGAGCGCGTAGATGACGATGTCCGTATCCGGGGAGACGTGGAGGCCGAACATTTCGACATCGTCGCCGGTGTTCGAAATCACCGTTACATCCTGCGGCGGGACCGCCTGAACCAGGCCCTGGAGAAACCGTGAGGCGCCAACACCGCCCGCGAACACCGTATGCATGGTTGCAATTCTAGGGTGGCTAGCGGGCTGTCGCGAACGCAGGTACCTGCACGGCCCGCGTGGTGATGCGATTAGTCCGTCTGGGCGGCCCCTACGCTGGAGACCTCGTGCGGTTGGCGCGGCGCGCGAAGGTTGCCCGTCGCTGGGGACCGAACGGTTCGAACTGGGTCGCGTTCCTCTACACGAACGGCGCCCGCCAAACTGACGTCACTGAATCCGGCACCGGTTTCGAGGGCGACGAACATCGCGAGAATCAGCCAAAGATAGGGTTCGTCCAGCAGCCGGCCTTCGCTCTGGCTGACAAGGAGGATGCCGATCGTCGACGCGCCGAGCCAGCCAATGATCAACCGGTTGTATTCGACCGCAGTCGCGAAATAGGCTCGTACCATGGAGATCCCAACACGGACGACGACGAGCAGGAAGGCCAGCATCCCAACGATGCCGAGTTCCGCAAGAAGTGAAACGAGCGACGTGTGGGAGAGCGTGGTGCGGGCCCACGAGGGGATGAGATCGAGATCGCTGACGACGAGCGCGTGCTGATAGTTCCCTGAGCCGACGCCGATGAAGGGGCTATCCTTAAACATCTGCCAGCCGGCTTTGATAAGAAACTCTCGTTGGCCGATGACCTGGACGCCACTGGCGAGCGATTTCACGCGCTCGGCGTCGGTGCCACCCTGGAAGAGCAGGAGCACAAGCATAGCGACAAGGGCGCCGGCAGAGCCGAAGACCAGTTTTCCCTTGGTATACCGGGAGATGGGCGAAACGAGCACGACCAGGAATGTGCAGAAAACCAGCATTAGCCAGCCAGAGCGCGAGGCGGTCGCAACGATGCCAGCGGCGGAGAGCGCGAGCGCGGGAATCGCCAGGTAGACGGTCTGGCGACGGGGGCCCGTCGAGAGAAGCAGGCCGACCGCCAGCGACATCGAGACCGCGAAGTATCGCGCGAGGTTGTTTGGGTCAGCAAAGGTGGCGTTCGATCGGTAGCTGTAGTCGTCCGACTGCACGAGAATTGCTCTCCAATTGAAGACGTGGAAGAGACGTTGAGAGATGGCCACCAGGGCGAGCATGGCTGCTATCAGCAAGAACGCGCCGACGATCCTTTCGACGTCCTTGCGGTCCTCGATGAGCGTGGGGGCGACGAACACGAAGGCCACGTACATCGGCATGATCAGGATCGAATTCTCAGGCTTGAGCGAATCTGACCAGGCCACACCGAGGACAACGACGGAGAGCAGCGCAACGATCGGGACGATGACCGCGGAGTCTGGAAAGAGCTTGCTGGGATTGTGTCGCGCACGAAAGACAGCGACGACGATACTCGCCAGCATGGCCGCTTTGCCGGGGTTGAGAAGGGCACGAACTGCCCCGCTCAAGCCACCCTCAGAAAGCGTACCGAGGGCCTGGGTGCCGACATACTCTATGGGCAGACCGAGAACGACTGCGGGGATGAGGAGGTTCGGTTCGCGCAGGATGACGGCGGCGCAGAGAACGGCGACCTCGGCCGAGAGTAACAGGGCGAGAAAGATCATCGGCCGATCGTGCCCTCGTGATGTCGTTCACAATTGACCGGGTACCGGCCTCCCCATACGCTACGGCCCAATGCGCCCCCGTACCAGTGGCCTCCAGCGTGACCTTAACCTCCTGAAACGGCGGTGGTGGGTGTTCATTCCATTCCTTCTGATTGGCGTCGTCATCGCGCTCTCGTTTGGCAGTTTTGCGGGAAAAGCGAACGCTGTTGCAACGATGCAGCTCGAAACAGTGGTTCAGCAGCTCGCGTCCGGTGGTGATCGCGGGCTTCGCGTATTTGAAGCGCAATCCATGGCCTCCGACTCTCGATTCAAGCAGAAAGTAGTGGATGCGACCGGAGACCCGAAGTTCGATTACGCGCGCTTCTCAATCGCCCTCACGCCAATTTCGGTTGCGATGGTGTTCCGCAACCGACAACT
>JBDUAL010000300.1:0-3563 GCA_040004685.1 Anaerolineaceae bacterium
GACGTTCGCCATCTCCGGGCCGCCATTCACCCAGATCGAAAGTGAAGTTGGTTTGCCCGGCAAAGTCCTGCCCGGCGTGGGGATATCGCTCTCCATGGTGCGCAGGATCGTTGCGAGCGAATCGTCGGCAAGATCTGAACGTGTCCAGAGCATGTTCGCTGCCGCGGCTGGGTCCAGCGCAAGCAACTGGAAAATCTGTCCCCCGATGCCCGCAGTCGCTAGCTGCGCCTTCGAGCGGTAGGCAGAGGTCGCGAGCTTCACGCCAGGGATGCTCCCCAGCGTCTTGTCTCGCGCGGGCGTATCCCCGGTGAGCGCTCCCGTGGCGCTCGCACTGGCACGGAGATCTGTCCCGGAATCGTACCCCGCACGATCCCGGTATGACCTGTCCACTGTCGCGGTGTAGCTGGCTGCAAACGTGCCCACAGCCACCGCCATCATCAGCAGCAAGGTCAGCTGCGTGTACTGGGCGGGGGCACGAACCACCTGCCAGAGCCCGAGCGAAACAACCGGGCCGCTCGTCGCCTGAGTGAGCCGCGAGACCGCTCGCAACAGAAGCGGGTAGAACCGCAGGATGAGCGCTGCCGCCGCTCCTATCAGCAGCGCCGGTGAGGCAAGCAGCAAGGGGTCACTGCTCAGCCCGCCTGTCGCGGACGGCGTGAAGACCGAGCCCTTCTCTTGGAGTTCGAAGAGCAGAAGCATGGCAGCCGCCGCCATGCCAATATCGATGAAGTAGCGCTGGATGAACGAGGCAGCGGGACGGGCTTGCGCCTTTCGCAGGCTGGTAGCGCTCTTCTTCGCCACCATCGCTCCGGGCAGGATGAACGCGACGAGCGAGAGCAGCACGCCCCCGGCGGCCATTCCGAAGGCCAGTGGCGGTACCCCAACGGGCAACAGAGATTCGTTCGAAACCGAACTGAACACCGGCGTGAGCCCGAGCAATGCAGTGGCGCCAGCGGCCAGGAATGGCGCGACCAGCACCGCCGGGACGCCGATGATCAGCCCCTGAATCGCAAACAACAACAGCACCTGTCCCATGCTCGCGCCGCGGCTGCGCAACAGCGCAATCTCCGCCGCTTGTCGCTCGATCAGCAGCGCCGCAACGATCGCCACGTAGAACAGCGCGATCGCCGTGATCTGTAACAGGAGGATAGTCAGCGGCTTCTGTTGAAAGTTCGAAGTCGTGGTGTAGTTGTCGAGCGTCTCTCTCAACGGGTGCGAGACCAACGCCTGGAGCGGCTCCAGTTCCAAACGCAGCGCGTCCAAATCTGCTCGCGCCCGCAGGTAGTTCCCTCGGTCGAGAGCACTGCCATCCGTGTAGACAAACCATGAGGCTGAAGAGCGATACGAAGGGAACGACGAGGTTGCGAGCGCCACCAGAGCCGATTCATCGGCGAACATCGGCGCGATCGGTGGTTCCGGGTTGGGCTGTGCGATCGTATCGAAGAACCGGCGCGCACCAAGCACCCACCAGCGGTCCGTCTCACTTAGCGGCTCGATGATGGCGGTCAGTACTACCGGAAACTCGAATGCGAACGTTGCCGACGGGTCGCATGGTGGCGGCGGCGGTGCGTCATCAGACTGGAAGTGCCGGACGCATGTATCGACGAAGTCGTGGAGGAGGAAGCGGTCACCGACGCTTAAGCCGCTGGCGCGTGCCGCAAGCATGCCCATCGCCACCTCCAGCAGCCCGTCCGACTTCGCGGGCAAGCGCCCTGAGACTACCCGTACGTGGTTTTCATAACCGGTTAGAGACTCTGGCTGCCCGAGAAGCCGCTGCTCTAAGGGGCTCGTCGCTGAGTTCTCCAGCTTGAACTTGCCGAGCGTGATGTTCCGCGCCATCGAGTCCGCATACCAGCTGGTGCGCGCGACAATCTGCTTTTCGACCGCCTGCTGAAGTGCCTTGCCGTCCGGTGATGCAACGGGCAGTTCAGCCAGGTTGACCCAGACCGCGTGCCGCCCGTTCAGCTCATCGGAGATCAGGAAGCGCAGCCCCAGGTCGGACATAGCGCGGGCGTAGATCGGTGCGCTCGCCAACAGCACGGCGGAAACCACGATGCCAAGCGCCATCACGGCCATCATGCCGCGGCCGGCGAAGCTCCTGCGGATGGCCAGTGGCAAAAGCGGTCCCATGCGCGGAATCATACGGTGCATACGGAGGAACCGGCTCGCGGGCGAAAATTTACAAAAGCCGGCTTTTGCGCAGATCTCGACGAAGCTACAGCGGGGCGACGGGGAACGGTCCATGCATACCCTGAGTCGAAGCGGGCGGGAAATACTCGAGCTCGTGGCGGCGATGAAGACCAACGAGGAGATCGGCGGGGCGCTCTCGCGTGCCGTTGGTTGGGCCGGTCGTTCGCCAGTCGGCCACCCCGCCAACGAACGTTCGGCGCCAACGGGTAACTGATGCGCGGCTGGGTCAGTTATGCCTCACGAAACTCGGATGGCGAACCTCGTTCGTCGCTTGGGATGGGCCTTCGCATTTGCTTTGTTAGCGTTTGGCGGCTGCCCCAACGCGCCAGCGAGTGGTGACCAACCGGCAACGCCCGCGGAGGAGCCTTTGGCGACGCCGAAGCTCATTCAGCCCACGATCGCTTTCGCCACCTCCTGCCCGACAACCATTCCCGTTGTGCCTTTCGAACCAAACGCAAGCCTCTGGAAGGAGAAGGCCGCGGCGAGGTGGCGGTCGAGGGAACCGGCCTTGGCCCGTTCTGAGTGGCTTGGGTGGACTGGTTCGCGGGAGAGGCGGGGTTTCGGACCACCCTTTCATAGAGCCAAAACAACGAGTCGCGTAGCCAAATCGGTGAGGTATTCACATACGCCACTTCGTCGAACGAAGTCGCACTCATCTTCCCGGCGAGTGATCGGCCCTACCTCACCGCGGATGTCGCTACCTGCTTGCAGCGGAACGGTTACCAAATTTCGGTGGTAGCCGAATTCCCCGGCGGTCGCGAAGCGCCAGTTGGGGGTCTTGGCAGCATCGTCAAGTGCGCAAGGGGGTAGTTGCGCCGCCGCTTACGCCGTTGACACCCTTCTCTGGCGCGAACACAATCATCGGTGCATTGCCTTGGGCAGGGACAACAGGCGTAAGCCCACTTCCACCCGGACTCTCGCGTCATTCGAAAGGGGGACTCAGCTTGGCAGAAGCACCCACCGTCGCACCCGAACTCCGTCCACTCGTCCCATACCTCACGCTCGGGGCAACCCGTGAAGAGGACTACCTCAACGCCAGCCGCTGCAGTAACTGCAAGGCGATCTACGCCGGCCCCCGCCTCTACTGCTCCAAGTGCAGTGGCCAGGGCCCGTTCGAAGACGTGAAACTTTCGAACGAAGGCGAAGTCCACGTCTGGACGATCGTTCACCAGGCTACGCCGTACGTGAAGGCGCCCTACATTGCGGCCATCGTTGACCTGCCGGAAGGCGTTTCAGTGAACACCAATATCGTCGGCATCGAACCCACCCCCGAGAACATGAAGTTCGGGATGAAGGTCAAGATGTTCACCGAAAAGGTCTCGGAAGACAAGGAAGGCAACGCATACGTCGCCTACCGCTTCCAGCCGGTCTAA
>JBDUAL010000012.1:0-12010 GCA_040004685.1 Anaerolineaceae bacterium
TGCGACGCCTTCCACATTACGGCGCCCCGCGAGGACGGCACCGGCGCCCAAGAGGCGATGGCCGAAGCACTTGCCGCGGCCGGCATGCAACCAACCGATATTGACTACATTGCGGCGCACGGCACCGGTACACCTCTAAACGACGCCGCCGAAACCGTGGCGATCAAGCTAGCATTTGGAGACCACGCGCGAAAGCTCGCCATCAGTTCGCCCAAGTCGATGGTCGGGCACCTGCTCGGCGCGGCTGGCGCAGTCGGAGCGGCGGCGGCCGTCCTCGCCATTTACAACGACCTTGTGCCGCCGACAATCAACCTCGAAACGCCAGACCCGCAGTGCGATCTGGACTACGTGCCCAACAAGTCTCGCAAGATGACGGTGCGGGCGGCGGCCGCTAATGGCTTCGGCTTTGGTGGGCAGAACGGCTCGGTGATCTTTCGCAAGTACGAGCCGTGACGTAGCATCGGTCAACTCAACGATGGCGTTTGACCTGGCGGGTCACGGCGCCGCCCATTTCCAGAGGGAGTTCCACATGGCCACTTTTGAACGCGTTCGGGATGTTGTCGTCGCTCAGCTCAAGGTCAAAGCGGACGAAGTAACGCCGGAAGCCAACCTCGTAGACGACCTGCGCGCCGACTCGCTGGACATCGTTGACCTGACGATTGCCATCGAAGAGGCCTTCCAGGGGGACGCTGAGTTCGAAATCCGGGATGAAGACGCGGAGAACATACACACCATCCAGGACATTCTCGATTTTCTCGCCAAACAGGGGATCAGCTAGCCGGAACTCTGTAAGCGATCAGCCTCGGCGTGGCGAACCCCCCAGCCCGACGACCAATCCGGCTTATGCGACCGGTGGTTCGTTCCGGGGGGAAGGGCTACTCTCGATGAGTATGTGTTGTTAGGCGACGTCGGACCTTCGGGTCAAATCTATGGCGCCGCATATTGGAGAATCCTTTGGTTACCCCCGTTAGCATGAAGCAGCTACTGGAGGCCGGGGTTCACTTCGGCCACCAGACACGTCGCTGGAACCCGAAGATGCGCCAGTTCATCTTCACCGAGCGCAATGGCATCCACATCATCGACCTGCAGCAGACCGTCACACGGCTCGACGGCGCGATCAACTTCGTCCGGGACGTTGTCGCCAACGGCGGCGACGTGCTCATCATCGGAACGAAAAAGCAGGCCCGCGAGACGGTGGAGATGGAAGCGGAGCGCGCGGCGCTGCCGTTCGTGAACAACCGCTGGCTCGGTGGGACGCTGACCAACTTCCGTACCATCCAGAGCCGTGTTCGCCACCTCGCCAACCTTGAGTCTTCGATGGAGCGTGGCGATTTCTCCCGCATGACCAAGAAGGAACAGCTCGACATCTCCAACGAGATCGAGCGTATGAACCGCTACTTCGGCGGCATCAAGCGGATGGAGCGGCTGCCGAGCGCGGTGTTCATTATCGACACCGTCAAAGAGGCGATCGCGGTCGCCGAGTGCACGCGGTTGAATATCCCGATCGTGTCGCTTGTTGATACGAACTGCGATCCGGATCCTGTCTCGTATCCGATCCCGAGCAACGACGACGCGATCCGGGCCATTAAGTTGATCCTCGGCAAGATGGCCGAAGCAGCAATTGAGGGCCGCGCGGCCCGCGAATCGGGTGCCGGCGTAGGTGCACACGGCGATGAGTTCTCGCGTGCCGCGGAAGCCGACGCCGGCGTGGAGTCAGGCTCGTATTCCGCTTCCCCCGAAGAGACGGCAGACGCGACGAACGAGGCATCTGTAACAGTCATCTCAGCACAAGCGCAGGCCAATGTGGCGCGCACAGACGCGCAGGAGTAACGAAGGCTCGTGGAAATCACTACAACGATGATCAAGGAGCTCCGGGAGTCAACCGGAGCTGGGGTTATGGACGCCAAGCGGGCACTCGAAGAGGCGCAGGGCGACATGGCCAAAGCGAAGGTCGTACTTCGCGAAAAGGGCGTCGCCTCGGCAGCAAAGCGCGCGGATCGCGAAACCAGCAATGGCGTTGTCGAAAGCTACGTCCACGCAGGGGGCCGCATCGGTGTGCTCGTGGAGATCAATTGCGAGACCGACTTCGTGGCGAACACGGACGACTTTCGTCAGCTCGCGCGGAACGTTGCGATGCAGGTGGCGGCTATGAACCCGCAGCTGATCTCTGTTGACGAACGGGCTGCGAACCCGCAATTGGAAGGCCGAGACGAGGAGCACTGCCTGCTCAGCCAGCCATTCATCAAGGATGGTTCGCAGACCATCCAGGCGCTCGTCAGCGATACGGTGGCCAAGACCGGCGAGAACATCCGAATTCGCCGGTTCGTCCGGTTTGAGTTAGGGCGCTAGACCCCTGGAGAAGCGAGCCGTGCGAGGCCGATACCGACGGGCACTGGTCAAGCTGAGCGGCGAAGCCCTGATGGGCGACCGCGCCTTCGGAATCGATGCCAAAACGGTTGAGAACCTGGCGCAGCAGATCCGCAGGGCCGTTGAAGATGGCGTTGAAGTCTGTGTTGTGGTCGGCGGCGGCAATTTCTGGCGTGGGGCGACCGTGGCCGAAACAGGGATGGACCGAGCGACGGCGGATTACGCCGGAATGCTGGCCACAATAATGAACGGCCTTGCGCTTCAGGACGCGCTTGAGAAGGTCGGAGCTTTCGTCCGCATGCAGACTGCGATCCCACTCGCCCAGGTTGCGGAACCGTACATTCGACGACGGGCAATCCGGCACCTGGAGAAGGGGCGAGTGGTCATCTTCGCCGCTGGAACCGGCAATCCGTACATGACTACGGACACGGCCGCAGCCCTCCGCGCCATCGAATTAGATTGCCAGGCGCTCTTAATGGCGAAGAATGGCGTGGATGGTGTTTACGACGCCGACCCTCGCAAGAACCCAGCAGCGATCCGTTTCGCCCACCTCACGCACATCGACGCGATCCAGAGGCGGCTCGAAGTGATGGATACCACGGCCCTCAGCCTTTGTATGGACAACCACCTTCCGATCGTCGTCTTTGACGTGAGTACGCCGGATGCGGTGTACAACGCACTGATGGGCGACAACGTGGGGACAGTTGTTTCGGCGACGCCAGAAGTATTTTCGAAGACCTAACCGGAGGATCCCCGATGGTCGACCCCGACGAAACTCTGTTGAGTGCCGAAGAACGGATGGACGGAGCCGTCCAGGCGCTGAAGCGTGAACTAAACGGGGTCAGAAGTGGTCGCGCGCACCCAAGCCTGATCGAAACGTTGCCGGTAGACTACTACGGCGCAATTACGCCGTTGAAGCAACTTGGGACAATAAACGCACCCGAACCAAGGCTTTTGACCATACAGGTTTGGGATCGGGGCGCTTTGAAGGCAATCGAAAAGGCGATCCAATCCTCGGAGCTTGGCCTGAACCCCGCGATCGACGGGCAACTCATCCGCCTGCCTTTGCCGGCACTTACCGAGCAGCGCCGCAAGGATTTGGTGAAACTGGTCCACAGCAAGACCGAAGAGTCTCGCGTGGCCATTCGTAACGTTCGCAGACATGCGCACGACGACCTTCGCAAAGCGGAGAAAGAAGGCCTCGGGTCGCAGGACGACCTGAAACGAAACGAAGAGGAGCTCCAGCGCCTGACGGATCAGCACATCGCCCTCGTAGACCTGGAGGGCAAGCGCAAGGAGGGCGAACTCCTTGACGTCTAAGGAGACCCAGAAAATCCGCACCGCTGAGGCACCAGACCTCGCCGTGGGGGAGTACGATGGCGACCTTATCTCGCCGATCTCGGGTGGCCGAGTCCCACGCCACGTGGCGCTCATCATGGACGGCAACGGGCGATGGGCTACCCAACGTGGGCTGCCTCGCGCGGCCGGACATCGGGCCGGAACAGAGAACATCCGGCGGGTCATCGAACGGTTTGCTGACCACGGCGCCCAGTACCTCACCCTCTACGCGTTCAGCACGGAAAACTGGAATCGCCCGCAGCGTGAAGTGCGGATGCTTATCCGCCTGTTGCGCTTCTTTTTGCGACGCGAAGTGGACAATCTCCACAAGAACGGCATTCAACTTCACCTGTTAGGGCACGTGGAAACGCTGCCGGACTGGCTGCAGAAGCAGATCGGCGCGGCAATTGAGCTAACCAGCGAGAACCGGCGCATGGTGCTCAACATCTGCTTCAGCTACGGCGGGCGCGACGATATTTTGCTCGCCGTCCAACAGATCATTCGGGACGAAATCCCAGCTGCCGACGTGACGGAGGAGGTCATTGGCGAGCGCCTTTACACGGCAGGCATGCCCGACCCGGACCTTCTGATTCGGACAGCTGGCGACCAACGCATTTCGAACTTTTTGCTCTGGCAATGCGCCTACGCAGAGCTCTATTTCACTGACACGTACTGGCCTGATTTCGGACGGGAGGACGTCGACATCGCCCTGGCACAGTACGGCCGCCGTAAACGAAAGTTTGGCGGACTGCTGCCGGAAGACATCGAATCGGTGCACGGGACCTAGACCCTTGAACAGAGAGGCGTCTCCCGGCTCGGGAGGGTTGGAACCCGGGCCCGCTGATGTTCCCCGGCGGTCCAACGTTAAACTCCGGCTCGCCACGGCAGCTGTTGGTCTTCCGCTCGTCGCGGGTGTGACATGGGTTGGAGGCTGGCCGTTTGCTATCGTCGCTGGTGCGGTCGCGCTCCTCGCCTCTGCCGAGTTTGTCCACGGTTGGCTCATCCCCACGATGCCGATTCGCATGGTATTGCCACAGCTACCGACCTTCGGAGCGACTGCCGTGATGGTTGCTGGCGTACAGGCGGACATTAAGTTCCTTTGGGTAGGTTGCGCCTTCGCACTGATCTTCGCCGCCATGGGCTTCAGCCGGACAAACGCCTTCGGCCCGCGGAAACCGTACCGGATATATGCCTGGTGCCTCCTTTACGTGGGTTTGCTTATGTCGACTTTCGTGCTGCTTCGGAATGCTGATCAGGGCCGGACGTGGGTGTTTATCGGAATGGCTGGGACTTTTGCGGTGGACACCGGGGCGTATGCGGTGGGAGTCCTTTTTGGTCGCCACAAGATGGCGCCTCGCATCAGTCCCAAGAAAACCTGGGAGGGCGCCGCTGGCGGGATGGCCGCGGGGATGGCCGCGATCCTGGTTCTCAATCGGGTTCTTGATACGGGGGTAGCGGCGACCGTGCTGTTGCCGTTCGCGGTTGCTGCTCCGCTGGCGGGCATGGCCGGCGACTTGGTGGAGAGCTGGATGAAGCGGCGCATGGGAGTGAAAGACGTCTCCGGTCTGTTGCCCGGACACGGAGGGTTCCTGGATCGGCTCGATTCGCTCTTATTCGTGATGCCCATGTTGTACGTTTTCCTAGAAGTGCGTGGGCTTTGAGGGAGGACACGAATCTTGCCTGAGCCGCAAAAGCCGTCGCGTCGCATTTCGCGGCCATCGCTCGATTCGTTCGTCTTCGAGGGCGACGAGACACCGCTCTTGCTGCGCGCCCGCGTGGTGGCCGTCATCGGGGCCGCATTCGTGGCGATTGCGGTGAGTTATGTTGTGCTTGCGCGCGCCTTTGGCTGGTCGTACGACATCAATGCCGCGCCGTTCCGTGACTGGGTCGATAGTTGGGGCGCCTGGGGACCCGTTGCATTCATCGTCGTGATGGCGCTGTCCGTGCTTTTCGCGCCGATCCCGAACGTGCCGATTTTCATCGCCGCCGGGCTGGTGTGGGGGCCCGTTGTGGGCACGGGCTATTCTATGGCCGGCCTCCTGATCGGCTCAACCATGGCGTTCTACGTCTCACGACGATTTGGCCGTCGGCATCTTCCTCGACTGATCGGCAGAAAGGCAGCGGAGCGGCTGGACAGCGCTGCTCAAACGATCGGGGGCAGGGTGATCTTCTGGTCGAGAATGTTGCCAGCGGTCAACTTCGATTGGATCAGCTTCGTCGCTGGTATGACCTCGATCCGCTTTGCGCCGTTCTTGGTCTACAGCGCTCTTGGAATGCTGCTTCCGACGTTTGTGGCGGTCGCGGCCGGAGATGGATTGGGCCGCGACATTCGGATCACGCTCGCTTACGGGGCACTCTGGGTCGCCGCGATCGTCGCGAGCGCCGCTTACTTCTGGTATCGCAGGAATCGCTCCACCCAACCTTCGGAAACAACGAATCCCACTCCCTCGCATTAGATCTGCACAGCCTGGCGCCAGCCGGGGAGATGGTGATCAGGCTGTGCGATCGAGCTTGGCGGATCCTCCAGAGAGTGGACGCAAAAGCCGCTCGCGGGGTGGCCGCACGCCTCTCGGTTAGCAGGGAACAAAAGCACGAGTAGGGGCGCACAAGGGCGCCGGGGCACATGCGCTCGTCCTGCTTTGCCCAACGCGGGACCCGGCCGCGGAGCGCTGCTAGCGCAAGAGTGGAACGGAAAGGTCGGCGGTCTCGCGAAGAGGCAGCACGACGGCCACTTCCTTGCAGTTTGTGAAGAACGGACACCGCACGCATTCGTTCCAGACCTTCTGCGGAAATTCCATCACGTTAGCGATGGTGAAGCCCTGCTTCTCGAAGAAGCCCGGCTTGTAGGTCAGGGCGAACACTCGTTCCAGACCGAAGGCACGGGCGTCGGCCACGCAGGCGGCCACAATTGCGGCCCCAACGCCGTTGGTCTGTGCATCCTCTGCGACGGCGAGCGAACGTACCTCGGCCAAATCTACGCCCATGATGTGGAGTGAGCCGGTACCAACGATGCGCTCACCGGCTCGCGCGACTTTGAAGTCGCGAATGGCTTCATAGATTTCGCCGATAGGGCGGTGCAGCATGTCGCCGCGGTCTGCCCAGAACGTAACGAGTGAGTGGATCGCATCGGCGTCTGAAAGCCGAGCTGGTTCAATACAGAGCAATTTGAAGTCTCCTGGCAGTAGGGGCCCGCCCGGGGCCGAGGCTAAACGTTCCTTAGCGGAGCCGCGGCCGGCGGACAGGGGCGACGTGCGTTACGTCGCCCCGAAAATCTCCATTCGCTGTTGCCAGTGCCATGACTTCAAAGTCTAGCGCAAGTTGGAATCCCGGGCACCGGCACGCGATCCTCGCAACTCGCGGGTGGTGTACTCTTCGGCGCTGAAGCGCCCGGGAGGCGAGCCGGAGGGTACGATGCGCGTTTCGATCATGGGACAGGCGGCGTTTGGCGAAGCGGTCTTCACGCGACTCCGGAGCGATGGGGTAGAGATCGTTGGCGTGAGCGCTCCTGCGCCAAGGGATGGCGGTCGGGCCGATGCGCTCTCGGTCGCTGCTGAGTCTACGGGATTGCCATGCATCCCCACGGCGACGCTCAAAGAGGAGGCTGGCCTGGCTCAATGGCGCGCTCTTAAGGCGGAGCTTTGCATCATGGCCTTCGTCACCGAGATAGTCCCTGGTGATGCGCTAACCGCACCGGCGCATGGCAGCATCCAGTACCATCCAAGTCTTTTGCCACTGCACCGCGGCTCTTCAGCGATAAACTGGGCAATCATCAACGGCGACCGGGAAACCGGGCTCTCCATTTTTTGGACCGACAAGGGAATCGACACCGGTCCGATTTTGCTCCAGAAACGCGTCGAAATCGGAGCGGAAGACACGGTGGGGTCGCTCTACTTCGATCAGCTCTTCGCAATGGGCGTAGACGGCCTGGCCGAGGCGGTGGCGATGGTCGCTGCTGGGACAGCGCCACGGATCGAACAGGACCACGCGCTTTCCTCATACGAACCGCCATGTGCGGATGTGCACGCAGAGGTCCGTTGGTATCAACCGGCGGCGCGCATCCACGCGCTCATTCGTGGGTGTAACCCTCAACCCGGGGCGTGGACAACGTTCGAAGGGGCGAAGCTGCGGCTGTTCGACTGCTCACTCTCGGGTACAGAGGAGCCGGGTATGCCGGGTCGGGTGCTCCGCATTGATAGCGATGGCTTCGACGTAAGGCTGAACGGCGGCGTGCTTCGCATCTCGCGCGTCCAACCGACGGGGGCTAAGAAACTCGCGGCAGGCGAATGGGCAGTAGCAAGCGGTCTGAAGGAGGGCTTCCGCTTCCGTTAGCTGAATGAGATTAGCGGCCTGGGGGCGTGGGGATCGGCGTCGCCGCTGGGCTCGGCAACTTTGTCGGCGTCCCGGCGGGTGTACCTCCCGGCGTGCGGCTGGGAGTTCCGCTTGGGCCGGGAAGGCCTTTCTTCACATTGATCGTCGCCCGCGTTGAAAGGCCAATCGAATCGGAGGCAGTGAGCCGAACGGTGTAGACGCCGTCAGCCAACCCGGCGATCGAGATCGTCCCGAGCACGCCATCGATGTTCGACGGCCCTTGGCCAATCGTCTTCCAATCAGCCGGGCTCGCGCCGGCGCCGATCTCCAACTTCCAGCCGTTGTTGCCAGGGACCTGAACGCTGCCAACGACCGGCGTGTCGGTCGCGATCGTTTTGCCGTCCGAGATGTTCTTCAGTTCGACGGCAAGCGAGCCGGTGCTCTTCTCGGTCGGAGCGATCGGGATGCCGCGTTCCTTCGCGAGAGCGATGGCGAGATCCGCCTTGAACCCTGGCAGCTTCACAAACTTCTTCGTCACGCTGAATTGGGCGGGAGTCTGGTCACTCGCCAGGAAGCCGTTGCGGCTGTCGATCTCGCGGGATTCGCACTCGGAGTCGTACTTCACATCCGTCCGAACCCAGGCGGTCACCGTCTGGTCGCAGCCACCGCCGAGTCCACGTTCGGTGGTCGGCGAGAGGAACGCGCGCTGGGTCACGTTCTTCGGCTGTAGGGACTTGAAGTCTTCGAGCGCTGTCAGCACCTGCCGACGCTGCAGATAGGCGTGGTATTCGCCCATCCAGTTCTTGAAGAGATGGATCGTGGTGTTGGCCGCCGCGTAGTTGGCCGAAGGACCATCCTTTACCAGCGACTTGTCAGCGTTGCCCACCCAGACGGACGTCGCGGCGTAACGTGAGTAGCCGTTCATCCAGGTTGCGAGCGTATCGACGGCGCTTTTCGGGCCCTGCTGGGTGCCGGTCTTGATGCCACCGGGGATTTTCGTCCCATCGAGGAAGAAGTCCAGGTTGTTGTCGTTGTTACTGCTGCCGCAGCTCCAGATGACGAAGCGAGCGGTGCAGTCCGACATGACGGAGTGAAGGAGCCAGACCGAACCGGCATCGACCACCTGCTTACGAACCGGTTCACCCTGCGTCCAGACGATGTTGCCATCCACGTCGCGCACCTGCAGGACGACGATCGGGTCGAGTTCACGTGTGCCGGGGATGCGGATATTGCCGCGACTGAACTGGAACTTCTGCGAGATGGCGAGATCGTACTCCGTCCCAGCGTCGATCGCGGTGCTCTTGAGATCCTTGAGCGGCACGGTCTTAGCGAGCGTCTCAATTCCCACCATGACGCCCATGTTGGCGATAACGGAGTTCATGTACGCCATGTCGAAAGCACGCACGTTGGCGCCGCCGGTGGCGATGGAAGCACCGTAGGTGACATCGCTGTGGGCGCGGAAAGTGGGGTCGAAGCGCTGGTCCAGGGTAGTGATCCCGAGTTTTTTGGCCATCGCGATGACGTTGTCGACGCCGCCCTCCTGGGCCGCGCGAAAGGCGCCGACGTTTTGCGAGCCGCCGAGGGCGCCACGAGCCGTTATCAGGCCCTCGCCGGTCTTCCCATCGTTGCGAGGGTTGGTGATCGAAGTGCCTTCGATGGTCAGCGGGCTGGTGTCCCAGAGAGTGCTCATTGGGCTCTTGCCGAGCGTGTCGAACCAGTTGAGGTAGACAGCGGGCTTGAATGAAGAACCCGGCTGGTTGATCTCCATCAGCTGATCGATATCGCCGGCGGCACGGCGGTCAGACACGAAGCTCGGATCGCCATTTGGCGCGTAGATGATCACCTGTCCGGATGTTGGTTCTATTGTGACGATCGCGGCATTATGGCATTCGCAACCTTTCGCCAAACCATCGAGGATGAAGCCTCGGAGCATCTGCTGCGCCACATCGGTCTCAGCCCAGTCGAGCGTGGTGGTCACGCGGTACCCGGCAGAGTGCACGCTCGCTTCGCAGTCCGCCGTTTCGGGGAGTTGCTTCAGCCAACCCGCCTGACACATTCGCACTAGCCGTGGTTCGACCTGATTGTCGATAAACGCGGATGCCTTCGTGGGGTTACTCGATGCAAAAACGGTGAGGACTTCCGCCTTCGCTGCCTCGGCCTGCTCTCTGGTCGCCCGATGGTGGGTCACCATGAGATCCAGCACGTCCTCCTGCCGCAACTTCGCTGCTCCGACAACGGTCGTGCGCCCCTCGGCATCGACCTTACAGGTCACATCGTCGGATTCCTTGGCGCAGTTCAGGCGGGGGTGGTAGTCGGTGGGCGCTGAGGGAACGCCGGCCAACAGGGCCGATTCGGCTAGGGTCAGGCCGATTGCGTCCTTGTGGAAGTATCCCTGGGCGGCTGCCTGAATGCCGATGTAGCGGTCCGCGTACGAAATCTGGTTCAGGTACCACTCCATGATCTCGTCCTTGGTGTAGTCCTTCTCCAGCTCGAGAGCGAACGATATCTCCTTCAATTTGCGATCCAGCGTCCGTTCGGCCGTGCAGACCACACGCGTGTCCGCAGAGATGCTTGGGCAGATGTACACGTTCTTGATGAGCTGTTGGGTGATGGACGAACCGCCAGTGCCGCTCCCAACGCCGCCACCAACGTAGTTTTCGTACGCCGCGCGAAGCAAGCCCTGGACGTTCACCCCGGGGTTTTCCCAGAAACTATTGTCTTCGGTGGAGACCGTCGCCTCTATCAGGAACGGGGATATGGCAGGGAGCTTGACGGGGTTGAGAAGCTGGGCGTCTTTGTTCGTGAGACGGCCCAGCAATACACCGCCCTCAGGCCCGCCACGATCGTAGATCTCGGTCAATCCAACGTTGTTTTGGAGCAGTTTCGTGGTGATCGGGACGTAGTCCGAAGCGTAGGAACGATAGACAGCAAACACGGCTCCCACACTGGCCGCCAAGCCCAGCGACCCGAGCACACCGAGCGCGACGATCGCAAGCAGCCAGATGGGTACGCCGTTCTTTTGCGGCCTGCGTCTCGCACGCATCAACCGCCGCCGGGCGACGCTGCTCAAGGACGCGCTCGTACAAGGCAAGGCAGCCGAGAACCGGGCAGGGCGGTCGCGCAGCAATGCCGCATTGGTTCGAGGGTACCAAAGGGTACTCCGCTGGGGAACTCAGGCGGTAAAGGACGTCCTTGTGTACTCTTTCACTATGTCGCTTACCCCGGAAGAAGTCCTTCACATCGCCCGGCTCGCACGGGTCGCGCTGACTCCCGCGGACGTTGCCCGCTTTGCCGCTCAACTCTCGGGCATTCTCGAACACTTCGCCGCGCTCGCTGCGGTCGATACCGAAGGGCTCGAGCCGACGGCCCACCCGCTGCCGCTGACGAACGTGATGCGTGCGGACATAGTCACAGCGTCGCTCACCCAGGGCGAGGCGATGGCGAACGCACCCGAGGCCGAGGATGGCTTCTTCCGCGTGCGGGCGGTGCTCGAGTGAACGGGCTCTGGAAGCTGACCGCCCACGAGGCGCACGAGAAGCTGCGAGCGAAGGAGTTCAGCGCCGTCGAGCTGGCCGAGTCCGTGCTCGAACGGGTGCGCGCAGTGGAGCCAAAGGTTCACGCCTACATCACCGTCACGGAAGAGCTGGCGCTGGAGCAGGCGCACGAGGCAGACGCGAAGTACGCCTCGGGGGCCGCGACGCCGCTGACAGGCATCCCCCTGGCGATCAAAGACCTGATTGTGACGAAGGGCGTGCGCACGACCGCGGGTTCGAAGATCCTTGACAACTTCGTGCCGCCGTACAGCAGCCACGTCTATGAAACGCTGCGCCGCGCGGGGGCCGTAATGGTCGGCAAGGCGAACATGGACGAATTTGCGATGGGCAGCAGCACGGAGCATTCGGCCTACGGCCCATCCCACAATCCGTGGAACCTGGAGATGGTGCCAGGGGGCAGCTCGGGCGGCTCAGCGGCCGCCGTCTCGGCTGGAGAGGCGCTT
>JBDUAL010000301.1:0-3545 GCA_040004685.1 Anaerolineaceae bacterium
ACAAGCGCAAGATCGTAGCCCTCGCCGCCGCGCCCGCGATACGACATGCGGATCAGCTTCGGCGGCTGAGCGCTGCCCCTGGAGACCGACAGGAGCGAACCCATGCCCTTTGCTTCCATGTCGGCGCTTTCGAGGACTTCGAATTCGACGCCGGTATCTTTGGCGAGCGATTGCGCGCGATCCGCAAGATCCGTGGGAGTGAGGTGGTTCGAAGGTTCGTTGGCCATGTCGCGGGCGATGTTGGTCGCCTCGGCAAGGATCAGTCCGAGTGCTGCAGCCGACTGCATAACTCTAAGCTTCGTTGCGTCTGATTCGATTATCGAAACGGACGAGAGTTCAGAGCGGTCTGCGTCTGGGGCTTTGTGGCGAGTGAAGCGGTAGGCGCCGAGCAGAGTGCCTTCGGCAATCGCCTGAGCACAGGCCGCTGGATCAAGTCCGCCGATGCCAGCGCCGTGTGCCAGCGTGGCCACTGTATTGATGCCGGGCTTGCGGGCGAATCGGACAAGGTTCGCAGCGAGGTTGCGCACCGAGTCAATGTCGAAGTCCTTTTGTTTGCCAAGTCCTGCCACAATCACGCGAGGCGAGGCTACGCGGCCGAAAGTGTGGATGAGTGTGAACTCGCCCCATTTGCCGCGGATATCCCCCTGTAGGATCAGCTTGCTGATGGCTCCGCCGGTCGCTTGGTCCATCGCGCCGGTTCCGCCCTCCGGTGCCGTGACGCCTTCGAACACGTTGACGATGACCGCGTCCGCACTGGACGTTGTAATATCCCCGCCCGTGACAGTAAATTCCACCGTGTCGTTACTCCAAAAGCGATCTTTGCTACTGTGCAATTGGAGAGTGTAGTGGACAGCGCGAATGGGCAACCAATGGCACAAGTCGAGAGCGAGGAGATGGTTATAGCGGGCAAACCGACGAGGGCGACCGGTGCGCGCCGGGCGTGGCAGCTGAGCGCGCGCGTGGGTCTCCACGAGATCGTTGTCGTGGTCTCGGCGTTCCTGGTCTACTTCCTGATCCGCGGCCTTGTCGTGGGCCGAGCGGGCGAGGCGATGGTTCGAGGGTTCAACGTGATCGACCTGGAGCAACGGCTGCATATCTACTGGGAGCTGGAGATGCAGTCTTGGATTCTCGACCACTATTGGATGATCAAGGTCATGAACGGGCTCTACTTTTGGGGGCATATGCCGCTGATCATTGTGACTGCGGGCTGGCTCTACGCGCGGCATCGGCCTGCGTACCGCCTGGCACGAAACGCGTTCCTCGCATCGGGGGCGATCGGCGTCGTGATCTACTGGGCGTTCCCCGTGGCACCGCCGCGCCTTATTCCGTTTGGCGGATTCATCGACACCATGGCCGCGTTCGACCGGGTAGGATACAACGCGCAGGAAACTCAAGCGTTTGTCAACGAATTCGCGGCAATCCCGAGCCTGCACTTCGGCTGGTCATTGCTTCTCGGAGTGATTGTGGCTTACGAAGGCAAGCGACTTGTATTTTGGGTGCTGGGCGCGATTTGGCCGATCGCGATGTTCTTCTCTGTGGTCATGACCGGCAACCACTTCATCCTGGACACCGTTGCTGGCGGCATCGTTTCGTTCGCTGGCCTGGGCATCGCCTGGCTGATCTTGCGCTACCAATCGGAAGGCGAGCATTGGCTTCGCGAAAGACTCGGGCACCCCGAGGCTCCGGTCCCGGGGTGAGCTCGTGGCCATCGACAACGTCGCCTCCGATCAGCAGAATCGCGAGATGACTGACTACGCGGATATCAGAACCTTCAAGAAAGATCGCCACGCGATCATCCAACTCAATCGGCCCGAGAAGATGAACGCGCTGAGCCACAATCTTCGAGCGGAACTGTTTGATGCGCTAAGGGACTTTGAGGGAGACCCAGACGTGCGTGTGATCATCATCCGCGGCTCCGGTCGGGCGTTCAGCGCAGGGTACGACCTCTCGGGCACTTCAAAGACGGTGGATGACCGTGACTATGTGGAGCGTCGCAGTGGGCTTCCGAGTGTCGGGCCAATTCATCCGGGTCAGGGCCAGTGGCCACAGCACTTGCTCAGCGGGTACTGGCAGATATGGGAGTTGGCCAAGCCTGTTATCTCGATGGTTCATGGTTACTGTCTTGCTGGCGGCACCGAACTGGCGACGATGTGCGACCTGATGTTCGTCGCCGAAGATGCCGTCATCGGCTACCCGCCGGTGCGAGCTATGACACCCGTGGATATCATCTACCACCCTTGGCATATGCATCAAAAGAAGGTTCGCGAACTGCTGTACACCGGCGATTCCGTGAGTGGCGCCGAGGCCGTGAAATTGGGCTGGGCGAATCGTGCAGTGCCGATTGAGCAACTTGCGGAAGTGACCGAAGCGTTCGCCGAGCGGATCGCCAACGTCGATTCGGCGATGTTGCAGATGACCAAACGACAGGTGAACCGCGTCTACGAAGTGATGGGGATTCGCACCTCCCTGGCGGTGGGCGGCGACATTCAGGAGCTCGGGCGAGTGCGTCCGGGCGGTGCAGAGTTTGGCAAGATAGCTCGCGAAAAAGGCCTGAAGGCGGCGCTCGATTGGCGGGATAGCCCATTTGAAGACTACAGCAGCGCTCCCGCGGGATCCGTGCGGCCCTCCGGTGCGGCGTGGTGAGCGACGAGTCTGAGCAGCAGCCCGGCGAACCGGAACGGCCCTGGGGAGAGCGCATGATGGACTGGGCGAAGGAGAAGGTTGGAGGCGAGACGATCGCCGCCGAGGGTCCCGGCCCGTCTGAAAGCATTTCAAGCGGTGGCGGGCTCGAACCGCTTGAAGACGCATTGGCGCCCATCGACTTTCCCAAGGACAAGCGCGAGTTCGATGAGTCTCCGCTTCACACCGTATTGGGACTCACGTTGGCCGAGTTGCGGTTCGGATATGCGCGAATCTGTCTCTCTACGAGCAGAGTGACTGCGGGAGGGGTCGAGGGGAGTGTGCACGGCGGTCTACTGGCCGCAATGGTGGACATAGCGATGCTGGAAGCACTGGTTCCGTTGTTACGAACAGGTGAAAAGGCGGCCGGTACGGTAGACCTAAACATCACCTACCTTCGTCCTGCCCACGGAACGCAGGTGTACGCGGAGGCAACGGTGCTCCGCAAAGGGCGCACGACTGTGGTAACCGAAGTTTCGATCACTGACGGCAGCGGCAAGCTCTGCGCGAAAGGGCGCACGATCTACGCAGTCAGACAGGAGCCCGCTTAGCGCCCTTTGGTAGGTGTTGCCGTCGCCGGGGGAACTCTTCCATCGAAGAACGCGTTGACGTGGTCGTTCATCTTTTCGGCGAGGCGTACGGCAAGCGCCACGTCCTCGGTTCCGGGAAGGCCGGTCTGTTGAATCGAATGAATGATCCGTCCAGTCCGGAAACAGATCGTGGTGTCGATGAGATGGAGGCCGGATTCTGTTTTGGTGTCGACGAAAAAGCCGTTCGCTTCCTGGCCGATTCTTGGCACAGCGAAGGGCAAGAGCGGCTCTTTGTCATCAATTGGAAGGCCGCAAGCGAACTTCGCCGCAGAATCG
>JBDUAL010000302.1:0-3543 GCA_040004685.1 Anaerolineaceae bacterium
CAGATGCGGTAAGGGGAAGCGCGATGACGAAAGTAACGATCGGTGGGCGAAGCTACGAAGTTGAAGTGCGCGGGCAGACGGTGCTGGTGGACGGCCACGAGTTCCCGGTGAAGGTGCGCGAAGAGCAGGGATACACGGCGGTGAATGCCGGCGGTGTTAACTACCGCGTGCAGCTGCCTCCAGCCGAGGCGCGCGAAAGCGGCATGCAGGTCTCGGTGGATTACCGGCCGTTCACGTTCGATTACGACCGTCTGGGCGGCGGGCCGGCGCCTCGCCAAGCTCGCGCAGCCACTGCCGGCGCTCCAGCCCCGCGAGCGAACGTCAAGGGCGGAGTGACCGCCCAAATCGCCGGGCGCGTGCTGAAGGTGAACGTAAAAGTCGGCGACACCGTAAGCGAAGGCGACGTATTGCTGATGCTTGAAGCGATGAAGATGGAGAACGAAATAAAGGCGCCGAAGTCGGGCGTGATCACGGAGGTGGCGGTGTCCGAAGGCAGCCGCGTGACAGAGGGCGCGACGCTCGTGGTCATCGAGTAGCTTCGGGCGATGCGCCCTTAGAAGAACGTCGGAAGTGTGAGAAGCAGCAGCACCGCGATCCCCAAGGCGACGCTAGCCAACGCCAAGAGTAGTGTGGCGCGAGATCTGTCACGCGCGAGTCCGCCGACGAGGAAAACGACCCCAACCGTGAGCAAAAAGCGTCCCGTGCCCGCTCGCAAGAAGAGCCAGCCGCTGGGAAAGAGAACACCGCTGGCTGCAACTAGCAACCGAGCGGTGAACGTGCGGGATTCAGAGGGCATCAGACACCAGCTTGAGCAGTTCGGCGCGCTTGGCGGTGATGCAACGACGACGGTCTGAGGCACACTGCGCTTCCTTCCGCTGAGAGCGGAACGCCCTGGACGACGCACCACTCCACCCTTCGCAACTCCGTCGGGCGAATCAAGCGGCGGCCGTTGCTATGGACTATTGAGATGAATCCGCAAGGGGGCCGTGCGCATACAAGGTTACCAGTGAACCTATTGCTTTTGACTATGGCTCAACCTTGAGGTATTCACAGTTCGAGGGTTGTCGACTATCCTTACAGGCGGCGACTTGCCCAGTCGCGGAGGGATCGATGGCCATCTCAGAGGCTCCGAACAACGTTAGCGACATCGTGATTTCGAACGCATCGATGGTGCATCGAAACCTTTCGGTTCCCGTCCTTTATGAGTACGCGGTACGGCGCGGCGAAGGGAAACTGCTTGAAGGCGGCACGTTCGCTGTCTATAGCGGGGAGCGCACCGGGCGGAGCCCGAAAGACAAGTACATCGTCAAGACTCCTGAGATTTCGGAGCATGTTTGGTGGGGCCAGCACAATCAGCCGATGACCCCAGACACGTTCGAACACATCCGCACCAAGGCGATTAGGTACCTCAAGGATCGCGAACTGTTCGTGCAGGACTGCGTCGTCGCTCAGGATCCCGAGCACCGGCGGACGGTACGCGTGATCACCGAGCAGGCGTATCACAGCCTGTTCGCGCGGACGATGTTCATCCCTTCGACACCGCTGCCAACGCACGAGAACCCTGACATAACGATCTTGCACGCCCCGTTCCTGCAGCTGGATGGCCTCGTCGACGGGGTCAACAGCGATGCGGTGGTTGCCCTCAATCTGACTGAGGGGATCATCCTGATTGCCGGCACGGCCTACGCAGGCGAGATGAAAAAGTCCGTTTTCAGCGCCATGAACTACTACCTGCCGCTTGAAAACGTCCTATCGCTGCATTCGGCAGCGAACGTGGATCCGCGGACGGGCAAGTCGGCGCTCTTCTTCGGGCTCTCCGGCACTGGCAAGACCACGCTGAGCACGGACCCGGAGCGTCTGCTGATCGGCGACGACGAGCATGCCTGGACGGAGAACGGCATTTTCAACATTGAGGGCGGCTGCTACGCCAAGGTGATTCGCCTTTCGAAGGAGGCCGAGCCGGACATCTTCGAACAGACGCACGAATTCGGCACGATCCTCGAGAACGTAGTCTTCGATGATGATCAGCGCACCGTCTATCTCGACAACGATTCGATAACGGAGAACACGCGCGGCAGCTACCCCCTCGAGTCTCTTCGTAACATCTGGGACGGCGAAGTGGCGCCGCACCCGGACCACGTGATTCTGTTGACAGCGGACGCCTACGGGGTGTTGCCGCCGATCGCGCGGCTGACGAGCCCGCAGGCGCTCTACCACTTCCTCAGCGGGTATACGTGCAAATTGGCGGGAACAGAGCTTGGGGTGTCCGACCCCCAAACGACGTTCAGCGCCTGCTACGGTGCGCCGTTCATGGCCCTGAACCCGAGCGTCTACGCTGATCTGCTCCATCAACGGCTAGAGATGACGGGCGCGCAGACGTGGCTGATCAACACCGGCTGGGTGGGTGGAAAGTTTGGCGTGGGCAAGCGCATCGCCATCCAGGAGACGCGCAAGATGGTGCGTGCCATCCTCAACAACGGGTTCGATGGGACGATCTTCACCAAGGACCCGATCTTCGGATTCGAAGTGCCGAACACCTGCCCCGGAGTGGAATCGAAGCTCTTGAACCCGCGCGAGATGTGGGCGGACAAAGAAGCCTACGATGTGGTCAAGGCGGGACTCGGCGCCAAGTTCAAGGCCAACTTCGATCAGTTCCGGGGGTTGGTCAGTCCAGAAGTAGCTCACGCGGGGCCGTGAAGTTCGACCCAACCAGTCGACAAACGTAGAATCGGGAACCGTACGGCGCGCCTTGGGCCGCGCCTGACAGACGGTGCAGGAGTTTCACGCGTGACGGTTAAGTACCTGCGAGACCAACGCCATCTTGGCACGGTTGCCGAGATCGCCAGGGTCAAGTTCCCATTTCCGAGCGAGGCGAACCCAGATTACGAGACGCTCGTGAACGAGCCGAAGCCGTTGATTTCCGTTGGCGAGAACCTGGGTAAGGATCTGTTTCCGGACATCGTGGTGGTGCGGCGTCCCGGACAGTGGCTGCTCTTGATGGCGGAAATCGAGACTGCCGACTCGATCACCGACGAGACCGCGTTGAACGAGTGGCTGCCGTTTTCGAAGTGCGGTGACCTGCTGATCTACGTACCTTACGGCTGCGTTCCAGAGACGAAGAGGCTGGTAAAGAAGCACGGGATCAAGGTGAAGGGCATTCGCACCTGGCGGTTCCGTCCGGTCTGGGGCCTGGACGTCTCGGAAGCTTAGTTTCGCCCACCGAATCTGCGTCGCCAGGAGTTTGCCGTTAGGCTGCATGGGTGAACGTATTCTTCGATGTCGATCAGACGCTTGTGTACATCGACCAGCATGTGAACTTGCTTCGACCTGGCGCGCATGACGCGATGCGGCGGCTCAAGGAAGCAGGCCACGATGTCTATGTGTGGAGCGCCTCGGGGCTCGCGCACGTTGAGCGAGTCGTCCACATGCACGGCCTGGGCGAGTGGGTCGACGGGATGTTCGACAAAGACCCGAAGGTGCAGCCCTACCCGGATTTCATCATCGACGACGACTGGTACCTGGTGGAGAAGTACGGCGGCCACT
>JBDUAL010000303.1:0-3541 GCA_040004685.1 Anaerolineaceae bacterium
CCCCGGCCACAAGCGCCATTTCCGGCGGCGTACGGCGCGCCGGCAAGCTGTGCGATGAATCAGGCTCTCGCTTCGCGCAACGGGGCGCTCACCTGATGGAGATACTGGAGGATCTCTCTGTTGGACTGCAGCGCGCTACTCTCTCGATAGGGTATGGAACGCTCCGCGCAGAACGCTCTGACGATGGTCTGAGCCTTCTTCAATTTGTTCCTCGGCATGCTGGGGAATAGATGGTGTTCGATCTGGTAGTTAAGTCCGCCGTACCAGAAATCCGTCAGCGGGTGAGCCTTGACATCCCGGCTGGTCAAGACCTGGCGGCGCACGAAGTCGAGTTGGCTATCGCTGTCCAGAGTCGGCATCCCTTTGTGGTTGGGGGCGAACACGGAGCCCTCGTACAGGCCAAACAGGGCCTGATGGACCAGGATGAACAAGAGCGCCTGCCCTACGCTGAGCGCGTAGAAGACCAGGCCAAGATACAGGGCGGCGTGAAGCACCATCAGCGACGCCTCGACCACTCGATGTCTCGCTTCGGCCCGCAGGAGATATTGCACGCTGGCGGCCCGCACGCCAATGCCTTCGAAGAGCAGGATCGGGAAGAAGTAGAAACTCTGGTATGCAACGAGAAATCGCAGTAATCCTCGCTTGCTCCGGGCCTGCTCTTCGGAAAATGCGAGTACCGGCAGGGCCGTGTGAGGGTCTAGTTCGAGGTCGTTGGGATTGGCGTGATGCTCGTTATGCGTATCGATCCACCAACTCCCGCTGACGCCGAGCACCAGGCTGGGTATTAAGCCAAACAAGTCGTTCCTGGGAGCCCCGTTAAAGATCTGTCTATGCCCGGCGTCGTGGCCCAGGTATCCTATCTGGGTGAACACGAATGCCAGGAATGCGGCGTTGAGGAGCTGCAGCCAGAAGTTCCCCACGACGAGCAGAAACGCCAGGCTCGCGGCCAGTAAGGTTAGCCTGAGGACTGTATTGAAGACGTAGTATCCGAGCTGCTTGTCCAACAGCCCCGCTTGCATGATCAAGCGCTTCAGGTCGGCATAGTCATGCTGCTGCAGTTCCGCTTGGAGCGATGCAGGTTGTAAAGATCCCATGCTCTGACGATCGCGCGTGGGTCCTTTGCGGTCGTTCCCAACCGCGACTGTTCCTGAGGCACTGTTGGCCAGCATCTTCTCGGTGACCGTGGGAGGCCTCCTATCTCAACTGTCCGGCCGGCGTACCGTCCCTCCGCCAGGCCAGCATGAATTGTGCGGCTTATGTGATCCAGATTGTACTGTACTGTTCGAACGGGATAGACGAACAGCCCCTGGCCACTGTCGTCAGAATATGGGGGCACGCTATGTCTGTTTACCGACGCTTCGCCGCGCCCAAGACCGTCGCCATCGGGCGCATTGACCTGCGCTTCGAGCCGGAGTTCGAGCGCATCTCCGAGAACGGTACGCGAGACTCCGACTTCGTGAAGGCGCACCAGATGTTCGGCCGCTACTCGGGGCGGATCACGCCCGACAACGGCGGAGCCGTCGAATTGCACGCCGTCTTCGGCTGGATCGAGGACCACGAATCGCGCTGGTGACCGCCGACCCGACCCTTCGACCTCCGCTCTCACTATGACAGCGGGTTCGGACGGTGCATGTGTGGGCGGTGCGCGATCAGGAAGACTCTGAGGCGCAACTTAGCCTTGCCGCGCTCTATGCTCTGGCTTAGGATTGCACCATGATCCCCGGAGCCCAGCACATCCCGCCTGTGTCCTCTGGCGCTTACCCTGTCCGGATGGGTAACTTCGTGCGCCCGCTTGTCGACGGCGAGGCGGCGTTCAGGCGCATCTGCGAAGCGGTAGAGGCCGCGCACCACAGCGCTTGGGTTACGGTGGCTTTCATCGACCGCGACGTCCAGATGCCGGATGGGCGCGGAGGCTTCTTCGACGTACTGGACCGCGCGGTGGAGCGTGGAATCGACGTGCGGGCTCTGTTCTGGCGCTTCGAGCCTCACGGATCGCCGCGGATCGTCGAGTCCGCCTTCCGCGGAGACGAGGAGGAGCGAGCGTGGTTGGCAGCACGTCGCTCGCGTTTCCTGGCACGTTGGGACCGCAACCCCGGCTACTGCCACCACCAGAAGAGCTGGGTGATCGACGCCGGTCAGCCGGGTGAGACGGCGTTCGTGGGCGGGATTAACCTTCACAACAACTCGGTGGTGCCGGCGGTGCATCCATACATGGATCACAAGTGGGGCAGCACCCACGACGTGTACGTGGAACTGGGCGGACCTGCGGCAACCGACGTCCATCACAATTTCGTCCAGCGCTGGAACGAGGCGAGCGAACGCGGCCACGAGCACGGCACGTGGGAAGACCCACGCGACCTGCCCTTCCCGGTGCAAGCTTCGGCCCCGGCGGGCGAGGTAGCCGTCCAGATGACAAGGACGGTGCGTGCCGGCGCTTACTCGGTCGGCACTCCGCCGCCCGGCGGCGAGCCGCATTCGATAGCCGACGGCGATGGCAGTATCCTCGAGCAGTACATCGCCGCCGTCGACGCTGCGAGGGAGGCCATTTACATCGAGAACCAGGCCATCGGCTCGCCGGTGATAGTGGCCCACCTGAACCAAGCTCTTCAGCGGGGGGTGGATGTTACCTTCCTCGTGCCCGGACGACCGCATCCTGACATGGCGGTTGCCCGGAACCACCCAACCTCGGCACCATTCTTCGAGCAGGTTGCTAGCCTCGGAAGACACGAGAACTTTCTGCTGGCCGCCATCGCGGGAAACATCGCGGGCGGCGGGCACCACGACATCTACGTGCACGCCAAGATCGCATTGATCGATGACGCCTGGGCGACGATCGGCTCCACTAACATCGCCAATCGCAGCTTCCACCGCGACACGGAGCTGAACGCCTCGTTCTGGCACCCGGAGACCGTGCGCGCACTCAGGGTGGAATTGCTCCAGGAGCACCTCAGCATTGACACATCGCATCTCGACGCCCGCAAGGCGATGCTGGCGTATCGGGATGCCGCTGCGGCCAACAAGCTCCGCAAGCAAGCCGGGGAGCCTCTGAAGGGGCTGGCACACGCACTTGATCCCGCTGTCTACGGGGGATAGCCCTGAATGGCGACCCAAGCACATCCGATCAAGTCCCAACGGGCGTTCAGCTAGCCACCTTTTCCCTGCGGACGTGGCAGGCGCCTGGCCGCGGGAACTCTGGTAGCTCCGAGTGACGCTATGTCTGCATAGCGTCACTCGGTACATCGGCCGAGCATCCAACCCACGCATACGTCCTCAGCAGCTCTTCACTGTTGCTTTGCTGTTGCGGCCCACTACGAGCGCTGTCATACTCCGGGACGCCATCTTTGCCACGTGCCTTCGGGGAAACCATGTTCATTCTTTGGGAGATAGAGGTGAGCTCGATACATTGCTTGCCGTCGCCATAGGGGCGTGCGCATTTTCCCCTTGTGATCGACTTCCGTGGATCTCCGCAGAGGAGCAACACTTGGTCGCTAAACGCGAGAGGAGAGAGGGATGTCCATACTCGCTGTCGGTTCAATTGCTT
>JBDUAL010000304.1:0-3533 GCA_040004685.1 Anaerolineaceae bacterium
TGTCCACCAGGCCCTTGGCCAGGTATTCGATGACATCCGACATCATGCTCGCCATTGAATTAGGCCCCTTTCGCCGCACGGGGCTCGGGAACTTCTGCGACATCCTCGGCGGGTTCAGCCGCTCGGGCTTCGGCAACTTTCGCGACATCCTCGGCGGGTTCAGCCGCTGGGGCTTCGGCAACTTCCGCGACATCCTCGGCGGGTTCAGCCGCAGGGGCTTCGGCAACTTCCGCGACATCCTCGACGACGGGTTCAGCCTCGGCGACAGCGGGTTCCGCGACAGCCACGGGGACAGCGGCGGCTGGCGCTGGTGCAGCCACCGCGGGTGCAGGGGCAGCAGCCTTAGCAGCAACAGGTGCGACCATCTTGCGAACCGGCGCCGGCGTGGTGATTACGCCCGCGCGGCGGAGGATCTTTTCAGCTGCTTCAGAGGGCTGCGCGCCCTTGCCAATCCACGACTTTACGCGCTCCGCGTCCACGGTCACGAGTGGCGGGTCTGCATGCGGATCGTAGGACCCGAGAGTTTCGAGGAACGCGCCATCGCGCTTCGAGGGCTTATCAGCCACCACCAACCGGTATGACGGACGGTGCTTCTTGCCAGTGCGCCGAAGCCGGATACGGATCATGTCTCACCCCTGAGTGCCTGCACTGAGCAGACACGTATACACGCTTTGTCCGAAAATGCTACGACATCACCCGGTTATGTGCCCCGGGCGGGACTGTCCCAATTGAAGCCGTCCGCCCGCTTCTGTAGCATGCCCTCGCGTGGCACGGCTCGCGGTTCTCCTCGCACTCTGCGGCATCGCAATGTTCGCGCTCGTCACTCTGCCGAGCACGGACCGGGCCGGCGCTTCGCAACTCCTCCAGAACGCAGGCTTCGAGGATTGGCCCGGTGGCGCCCCGGCAAACTGGAACGTCTCTGGCATGTCCGCAACGCAGTCATCTACCGCCCTCTCAGGCTCATCCGCCGCCCTCACGCTCACGACCGGGGTGGGGCGGCTTCGCCAGCTGGTTCCTGCGGTCGCAGGGGCAACATACAACGCCGCCATCTCTGTCTCCGCCCCAGCCACCGTCTCTGTGACTATTCGCATCGTCTTCCTCGACGCCCTCGCCGGTGAACTCGAATTCTTTAGCGACACCCGCATCATGACAGGTGCGTTCACGTCTATTTCGGTCTCGGGATCCGCCTCTGGCACCGCTGAGAGCGTCCTCTTCCAGGTAGAATTCAGCGGTTCGGCGCCCCCCGCCGGAGTATTCGCGGACTCAGCGTCGCTGAACGAGTCACTTCCTCCTCCTACACCAACCCCAACCCTCGAACCGACCGCCACAACGGCGCCGCCAACCGCCACGTCTACTCCCACCGTCACTGGCGCTGACACCCCAACTCCAACAGCGACACCCGCGCCCGGTAGTCCAACGGCGAGCGGCGCCACTGCCACGAAGACCCGAACCCCCACGCCCACTCCGAGCCCCACGCGGACGCCCACGCCGCCGAAAGACGCAACGGCAACACGCACACCTGTCGTTGCCACGCCAACGCGAACACCCACGCCGCCAAAACAGCCGACCTCCACACGGATCGCGACGGCGGCCCCCGCCACCGCTGCGCCACGAACAGGCTCCATCGAGGCATTTGGTGGCCTCCTGGCCAACGGCAACTTCGAAGACGTCGTGGACGGTCGACCAGTGGGCTGGAGCAAGTTCGGCGGAACAATGGGCATCACGTCCGAGGCCTTTCGCGGTCACTTCGCGGCCACGCTCGAATCGACCACCGCATCCACCAAGTGGCTCTATGAAGTGGTCGAGGTTGAACCTGGAGGATGGTACGCGGCCTCCGCCCAGGCGCGAGTCGTTGGCGCCGGAGACGCCGCCATCCGTCTCAGCTGGTACGCGGCAGATGACGGCAGCGGCACGGCGCTCTCTCAGGATGACAGTAACGACGTACCCTCCGCTGAATGGACATCAATCACCACCGGCCCGGTCCAGGCCCCGCCTGATGCTCACTCCGTTCGCGTCCGCCTTACGTTGCGGCCCGACGGCCCGGTCACAGCGTCGTTCGATGATGCGCTCTTCGTGGAATCGAACGAGCCTCCACCCGCAACGTTGACCACCGTGCCACCGGTCGTCGTAGAGTCCACGCCATCGACCGGCGTAGTCCCCGCCGCACGGGCGACACCGCGCAACTCGCCGTCCGCCCAGCCGCAGCTCGAGTCCGTCTCAGCCGCCGGCAGAGCGGGCGCCGCGCCTACCAATGGACTGCGAATCTCTGAGTTTCTCAGCGACCCCGAACAGACGGGCCGCGACTCCCCGTTCGAATGGGTGGAACTGTTCAACACCACCGCCGAACCGATCACCCTCGCAGGCTGGAGCATTGGCGACGGTCGAGAGTCCGACCGGCTTCCTGCCGTGACCATCGCTGCAGGCGGCTACATCGTCATCGCCGCGAAGTCCGTCCAACTCCCGCCGGAAATCTCCGTGATCCGGGTTGCGGACGGCGAGATCGGCGCGGGGCTAAACAACAGCGGCGACACCATCCGCCTGATCGCTCCCGATGGCACCGAAGCCGATGCGCTGTCGTACGGTGATGACGATTCGGTCTTCGACCCGCCGCCGCCAGCGCCGCCAGCCGGAAAAACGCTCGGCGGCCGCTCGCTCACCGGCGATCCGGACGGCGCCAACTGGGCCATCACCCTACGCCCAACCCCGGGTGAAAAGAACGAATTCCCCGCTTCGAAAACGCCCGTTACGAAGGGCGAGAACCCGCCCGGCCTCCCGCCGGGGGCGCCGGAGAAGGCTCAGGTCACGCTAGATCGCGGGGAAGGCGGCAGTTCGATACTGTGGATCGTGGCTGCCGTCGGCGCCGGTGCCGCCTTGCTCGGGGCCGGACCCGCATGGCGTCACTACCGAAAGAAGTCTGATCTTGGCAGTTGAACGGCTCCAGAAAATACTCTCCAACGCAGGCGTTTCGTCGCGCCGCGTCGCCGAGGAACTGATCCTCACAGGCCGCGTCGCCGTGAACGGCGAGGTCATGAAAACCCTTGGCGCTCGGGCAGACCTTGCATCCGACGAAGTCACGGTCGACGGCATCCCGGTAGTCAAGGAAAGCTACCGTTACTTCGTCCTCAACAAGCCCTCCGGCTTCATCACAACCGCCCGGGACGAAATGGATCGCGAGATCGTCCTGGACCTCGTCCCCATCGGCGACATTCAGCTTCATCCGGTAGGTCGTCTGGACCGCGATAGCGAAGGCCTTCTCATCCTCACGAACGATGGCCACCTGACAGACCTCCTCACCCACCCACGCTATGAAGTGGAGAAGGAGTACCTCGTCGGGATCGATTCGATGCCCAGCCAGCGCGACCTTGAGCGGCTCGTGCGCGGCATCGAAAGCGAGGGTGAACGGCTTCGTGCGGCTGCTGTGCGACCGGCCGTAGCGCCTGCCTCCGCACAGGGAGAATACTCCCAGGGCGCCGCGTCCTGGCTTGTCATCACCTTGAAGGAGGGCCGCAACCGCGAGATCCGGCGATTGGTAG
>JBDUAL010000305.1:0-3526 GCA_040004685.1 Anaerolineaceae bacterium
GGAACTGAGAGCCGGAGATCGAACGGGTGCGCTCGGAGGGTGGCGCGAGGCGGACCGCTGGCTTCGCTTTGCCCCGGCGCGGGCGTGGGGCTGCGGGAGTCAGTGTCTCAGGGATCATCCGAGCGCTCCAGCTCACGCGTGAGCGATTCGGCCTCGCTCACAGGGTCACCGGACAGCCATCGTAGGCCGGTTGTCGCGGCGACTTCCTCGCCGGTTGCGCCAGCGAGCGCCGTCGGGGGTGAAGAGAGCCGGGCAAGGGACGGCGCAAGTTCGGCCCGCTCCGGCCACAGTGCGGAGTACAGCACCGTCAACCGCGGCTTAATTTCCTTCGACAACTCGAGGATGGTCTCGAGGGGGGTATCGGCCCCGAGGAAGGTCACCCGCCAGCCCCGGTGACGGAGCGCGAGCCCAAATAGCACGAGGGAGATGTCGTGGTACTCGCCCGGTGGGCATGCGAGCAGCGCCCTGGGCCCGAAGCCCCGGTCCCAGCCGCGGGCCAACCCCAACAGCCGTCCTCGCAACGCATTGACCGCGAGGTGCTCCTGTCCGATCGTCGCCCGGCCCTCTGCCCAGTCATCACCCAGCGTTCTGAGGGCGGGAATAAAGACAGTGGCGATAGCAGTGTCGAGGTCGAGCCGCGACAGAATCATGTCGACCGCAGCTTCGATCGAAGCGCCGCTGAACGAGCGGAAGGCAGCCGAGAGCGCCGACCGGCACTCGTCCGCTGATGTCCCTAGCGCGGGCGCCCCGGCCATCCCGACCGTATCGAGTGACAGAACCTGTTGGGCCGCCTCCGCCGCGGACGCGCCGGCGCCGATGAGTTCCTTCACCATGAGCACGCGGCGCCGGTCTTCCGTCGTATAGAGGCGAAAGCCGCCAGGGGTGCGAGCCGGCTTGAGGAGCGCATAGCGGCGCTCCCAGGAGCGAAGGACGTCGATTGAGACGCCTGTCTGGCCGCTGAGAGCCCCGATCCTGAGTAGCATCTTCGCCACTTTAGCACTCTTGATTGACTCTCGTCCATATCTGGTTATTATATGGACAAACACTGGGCAGGTACTCGAGCCTACGCCCAGAACGACCCGGGGATCGGGAGCCAGGCGCGGGCCTACCCCCGGCAACAGACGAGCCCACCCGGAGCGCGAGACGCAACAGGGACCGACGGACACGACGCTGTCGGTGGTCTCGACAACTCTGCTTCGCCACCGGCGAGCAAACGGAGATGATCATGGATAAGACCACGGTAAGAGATAAGGCGAACGAAGTCGCTGGCAAGGCCAAGACGACCGCAGGCAAAGCTTCCGGTAACGACAACCTGGAAGGCAAGGGCCAAAGCGAGGCTGCGAAAGTCAAAATGCAGAGCGAGCCTGGATTCGTCGCGCTCCGCACATTCCCCGTGATCAGACGGACTCCTTGGCGACGTCAATTTGGTTGGATGAGTGACTACTCGTTGGCCGAGGACACAGACCTCGTGTTCGCCATCGGCGCAGGGCAGGATGCGGCGCTCTCGGTGCTCTACGATCGTCTGCATCGGCGGTGCTTCGCGTTTTCGGTGCGGATCCTCGGCGCCGAGGGCGATGCGGAAGAGGCAGTCCAGGAAACGTTCGTGCGTGTGTGGCGGAACGCCGGGCAGTACGACCGGACGAAGGCTGGCGTCGGCAGCTGGGTGCTTTCGATCACGCGCAACCTCTGCCGGGACGAATTGCGGCGGCGCCGCCGGCGAGTACCCCAGCTACCGACGCTGGATGACGCCCTGGACCTTGCGGACCCGGAGCGAACAGACGTGTCCGCCGAGCGTGCGATCCTCAGTGGGCAGGTGCGTGGGGCAGTGCAATCGCTGGGCAGCGAACAGCGCAGCGCGATCGAACTGGTGTACTTCCATGGTCTCTCCAGCCGGGAGGTCGGCGCTATTCTTGGAGTGCCAGCGCCCACCGTGCGAAGCCGCTTGCGGCTGGCCCTACTGAAGCTCGGCGCCGTCCTCGAACCGCAATGGTTGGTAGCGGTTGACTGAGAACACCGAACATGCTGGCCGGCTCGTGGTGTCGATGCAGCTTCAAGGGAGCTCAATGATGGTGATTGCCGGCGCTGCACCCCTCGTCGATAGTGTCTGCGCGACGGTGTCGGTCAGGAGTCGCTGCAGGGAGGGGGCACGGGTAAGTGGAACGAATTGTCGAGCGACTTGCTGAAGTCGAGGTCCTGACGCCTTCCGGCGAGCGCGTACGTCTGGGGTCGGTCTGGCAAGGGCGGCCGGTCCTGCTGGCGATGATCCGGCACTTTGGCTGAATCTTCTGCAAGGAGCAGGTCGCGCAGTTGTGCGACTACATCCCGAGGATTCATGCGGTAGGTGGCGAGCTCCTCATCCTGGGCAACGGCACGCCAGAGCAGGCACAGTGGTTCGTGGAAGACTATCGCGTTGTGACGCCAGTGTTCACGGATCCGGCGCTTCGTTCCCACACCATCGTAGGAGCGGGAAAGCAGCGGATCTTCTCGCCGCGCACCCTCGTCCGCGCGATTGGCGCGATGCGCAAGGGTTTCCGGCAGAACGGCGTGAAGGGCGCCGCTCTGCAACTCGGCGGGGTATTCGTGATCAGCGCTGATGGCGGCATGCCCTACCAGTACCTGAGCAGATTCGCGGGAGACCACCCGGACCCGGAGGGAGCAGTGGCTGCACTGGAGAGGCTGAGATCTCGTAGCAGCGCTCCGTGTTCGGGGGCCAACCCTTGAGTAACGGCGAGGTTGCTCGAGAACCAGGATCTACGGGGATCATATGGTTCCGGCGTGACCTGCGAGTACACGATCACCCGGCACTCACCGCTGCTGTTGCCAGCTTCGAGAAGATTGTCTGTCTCTACGTGTTGGACGACAGGTTGTTGAGTGGCCGGATGTCATCGCAGAACAGGGCGTGGTTCCTGCGCGAGTCGCTGGCTGAGCTTTCCGGCGCAATCGCGGCACGCGGCGGCACATTGGTGATTCGGGAAGGGCGCCCCGAAGCCGTCGTGCCCGCGATCGCTCGCCAGGTCGCAGCGCGGGCCGTGTTCGTGAGTCGCGACTACGGCCCGTTCGGACGAGCCCGGGACAGGCGCGTCAAATCAGCGCTGGCGCGCGGCGGCCTGGATTTCGTCGCGCTGCCGGGCGTCCTCGCGGCGGAGCCGGAGCAGATAGTGAACGGTGCCCGTGGCGCATTCACGATTTTCAGCGCTTTTCTTCGGCGATGGCACGACGTGCCGCGTCGAGCCGTGCTCCCGGCCCCCACCCTCATCGCGAGTCCAGCAGGGTATGAACGCCCCGGCGGACGGGCGCCGGGCGGCTTCGAGCCGACTGCTTCAGCCGCTGCTTCGCTGCCCCCGGGCGAATCGGCGGCACGGGCGCGGCTGGAACGGTTCATCGGGCAGCAAGCCGGGCTCTACGCTCAGCAGCGTGATCGGCTAGACCTCGCAGGCACCTCGCGGGTTAGCCAGGACCTGCGCTGGGGGCTGATCTCGCCAGCGGAAGTAGTGGCCCGGGGCGCTGGAGCAGCTGCCGGAAAGTT
>JBDUAL010000013.1:0-11866 GCA_040004685.1 Anaerolineaceae bacterium
TACGAGTTGTATAGCGTCTGGTACGACGGGACGCATTGGACCATCTACAACGACGACTTTGTGCCTATCGCGGCCAACACCGCCTTCTTCGTGCTGGTGATCAAGCAATGACCCGCCTTCTGCTCGCACAGGAAAGGAGGGCGCGATGCATCTGAAACGCATTCGCTGGCCGGGCTTGCTGCTCGGCATCTCAGCCATCGCCGCCGTGACCACCGTCTGGGCCCAGTCCGGCGGCGGTTACGACGCCTCGTTCACGACCTTCGACGCTGGCGGACAGACTGTGGGCGGCGGCAGCTACGTCCTTCAGGTCGCTGTCGGCCAGCCGATTGCGGGCACGTCCAGCGGGGGCAGCTACTCGCTCGATGCTGGCGTGCTTGCGGGCGGCTCGGGAGCGGCGACCAGCGGCTCGCCGACCGCTTCGCCCTCGCCATCCGCAACGGTTGGGCCGTACAAGCGGTACGGGCCGCAGGTGGCCAAGGACGGGGTGTACTAAAGGGAGACCCGATCGGGAGCGCGCTGGCCTCACCCTCGTGCGTGGACTGCCGATCGCGATACTCCTGCAACGCTCCGCATGGCGTGAGGTTATGCTCTCGCGATCGGGCGATTGATATCTTCTCCCGGATGGAGCCGCGCCTAGAGCGCAGCCGCTATAGGAGAGTGACATGCAAGACCCCAAGTCCCCATCCAACATGGGCAACGAGAACCGCGGCGGCGGAACCGCAACCTCCGACCAATCGCGAGACGGATCGTCCGCGTTTCAGCAGACGGGCCACGAGGACCGTGATAGAGCCTCTGAATATCAGGACCACGCCTCCAAAACAGCGTCCGAGAACCAGGACGGCGCCTCCGATACGGCGTCCGAGAAACAGGACGATGCCTCCGGTAAGGTGGCCGAATACGCCTCGAAACTCCAGGAGACTGCGGACACCGGCATCGATAAGGCAGCCGAAGGTCTGGAAAAAGCAGCTGGACAACTTCGCTCGCGCGCCGAAGACGGCGGCGGCGTTCAAAAGCAGGTCGCTGTCCGAGTGGCGGATGGCCTTGACAAGTCGTCCCAGTATCTTCGCGACCACGAAGCCCAAGAAATTTGGACAGACGTCGAGCAGTTCGTGAAAGATCACCCGCTGCAGGCGGCGGCCACGGCCGCGTTCGCCGGCTACATCGTCGCGAAACTGATGAAGTAAGGCCTGTTGATGCGTACGCAAATAGACGCGATCCGCGCGGATCTGCGCGATGGAAGAACCGAAGTCCGCGATCTCGGCAGCGAGTTCGCGGGCATCGCTGGAGACCTACGCACGCTGGTGCGCACGGAGTTGGAACTCGCCAAATCCGAAGCTAAAGAGCAGGCGGGATACCTCGTGGCGCTGGCAACGTGGGGCGGAATCGCCGTCGCGGCCGCAGTCGTTACGCTCGCCTGGGTTGCGCTCACCTCAACGTACGCGCTCAGTGGGTTTTTCCCTCTCTGGCTGTCGGCGCTCGTCGTCACCGCGGGCCTCGCCCTCATCGCGGGGCTCTCCGCTCTTGTAGCGAAAGCACGGGCCACAAAGTTGAGTGTGGTTCCCCGGCGCACACTCAACGCAGTCAAGGAGGATGTCTCGTGGGCAAGACACCAACTGAAATCGAATTCGACGTCGAACGGCAACGGCACGCGCTAACCGCCCGCGTCGCTCGCCTCAAACGGCGGGTCGGCGAGGACGTGGATACCACGCGTTCCCGTACTTCCGGGCATGTTTCTGGCGTGAAGCACTCCGTGCTATCCGGGGGCGAGCAAGCGGCAACCAGGGTCGGCAACCTTGTCGCCACAACCGCTGGTTCGGGAACCGCGGTTGCCGAGCACCCGAAGTCGTTGGTGGCCGGCGCGGCCGCCGGTGGGTTCGCTTTCGGACTGATTGCGGGCGCGGATGGCGAACCCAGAGCGAGCAAGCATACAAGCGGATCGAAAGAGTCGGGCTTAAGGCGGGCGTTGATGGACGGCGCCCGCGGACTCGTTGCTTCGAAGGCGGCGGACGGCGTTGGTGCGGTAGTCGACAGTGCCAAGGGCAGCATCAAGTCTGCTTTTTTTGGAAGAGAAGGTTCAGCCCCGGACCAGAGCCGAGAGAGCGAGACTTCCCCGGTGAACGTTGCGCGGCCCCCCCAGCTAGGCCGGGGCGAGCCGGGTCTCGGAGCCACTGATCGGCCCGTTGGCGAAACCAGCGGCGCCGCCCTTGACCCGTTCACAGCGTGAAGGCCGGCTGCACCTTTTGGAGGCGAGGATGACAGTTGGCGGCGTTGACCTCGTGCCTTTCGGAAAGCGCTTGGCGAAGGAGTGCTCCAAGGACGACATCAGTGGGCTCGCCGCCGAGCTTTCGTATCGCTTCTTCCTCGCACTCTTCCCGTTTTTTATCTTCCTCGCAGCCCTGGGGGGGTTCATTGCTGCGGCGATCTCTTCTGGAGACCCGACACAGCGTCTGATGGACCAGATTGGTGATGCACTGCCCGCTGACGCGCGGAGCATCCTCCAGGAACAAGTACGCGGGGTCCTGGATTCGCGCAGCGGCGGTCTGCTCTCGATCGGAATCATCGGCGCGATTTGGGCTTCGTCCGGCGCGGTGAAGTCGCTCATCAAGGCGTTGAACCGAGTTTACGGGGTGCCCGAGACCCGGACATTCTGGAAGTCGACGAGTCTTGCCCTCGCGATGACAGTTGCGGGAAGCGTCTGCATCCTTGGGTCGTTCGGATTGCTGATCGCCACCCAGGCGTTTGGAAGCGACATCGCCGGCGCGTTAGGAGCTGGGGGCGCATTCGAACTGACGGTGGCGGTGGCGCGCTGGCCGATCGTCATCGTGTTGGTGATGCTCGCCGTCGGGCTTGTCTATTGGATGGCGCCGAACATTGATGTGCCGTTCCGATGGGTTAGTCCGGGAGCTGTGACGTTCACCCTCGTGTGGCTCATGACGGCAATCGCATTTGGGCTCTACGTTGCGAACTTTGGGTCCTATAACAAGACTTACGGGACGCTCGGCGGCGTGGTGGTGCTGTTGACGTGGCTCTACCTGAGCAACCTGATGCTGCTGCTCGGTGCGGAGATCAACGCAACCCTCGCCGAATCGAGGGACCCGGTTGCTCAGCAAATCATGCGCCAGGCTGTGTTACGGGGGGCCACTCGCGAGCAGAGGGCGACTGTCGAGGTCGCTCGTCCGGTCGAGCCCGTCCTTCCTTCCGTCGAGCCTTCGGAGCGTTGACAAACCGGTTTAGACGGCTTCAAAATCTTGCGACCTACTGCAAACGCGGCGGTTTTGCGCCGGGTAGAGCTTGATTGTCGGAGATTGCCGAGTGCTGTCCGCCACCGATTCCCCCGCGATGGAGATACGCGCGATGGCCGACTGCGCGCCCGTGATGCTCTGGCTTGCTGGCACCGAAGGCCGATGCAGGTACGTAAACCACCGATGGCTCGAGTTCACCGGGCGGTCGCTTGGGGCGGAGCTTGGAGATGGCTGGCGACAAGGCATCCATATGGAAGATCTTGCCGCCGTGTTAGAGAGTTGGCGCGAGGCGTTTGACGGGCGGCTGCCTTACTCCGCCAACTACCGCAAGTTGCGAAACGACGGCGTCTATCGCTGGCTGCACGACAGCGGGAGCCCGCAGTTCGACGCTGACGGCAGGTTCGAGGGCTATGTCGGTGTCTGCCTCGATGAGACCCAAGAACGGACCAATCGGCACGCTCTGGAGCTGAGCGAAGAGCGCATGGGCATTCTGCTCGACACAATCCCTTGCCACGTCTACAAGCTCGATCAGGATGGGCGTCTGGAATATGTGAACGAGCATTGGCTCGAGTATTCCGGCTTCACGCGTGAGGAGGTGCTGGCTGGAAGAGGCGTAGGGGCTCACCCGGAGGAGCGTCTCTCGCTGCGGGAAGCAGCACAGCAGGGCCAGGACTCCGGCGCCCCTTACACGGTAGAAATGCGCCTGCGCCGTCGCGACGGTGCGTACCGGTGGCACATGGCCCGAACGGTGCCGGTGACGGTCAACGGCCGGATTGCTGGCTGGGTCGGCGCGAATGTCGATATCGATGATCGGAAGCGGCGGGAAGCGGTGAGCGAATTTCTGGATGATGCAGGCCGCGTGCTCTCAGAACGCATGGAATTAGACGCGACGCTCACCAGAATTACTGAACTCGCCGTCCCCCGGCTGGCGGACTGGTGCAAGATCGACGTGTTCGACGAGGAGGCTGGATCGCGGCTGGTCGCCTATTCGAACGCTGATCCCCAAAGGATGGCGATGGCGGCCACCGCGCGCGCTCAAGTAGGTGCTCCCGCGCTCAAAGAACCACTACATGAACGGGTGATGCGCACCGGGCGGAGCGAGCTGATTGAACGCGCGGAGCCGTTGATTGCGACGCTGGTGGAGCAGCGGCCAGAACTGAAAGCTGTGCTGGCATCCCTCGATTTCAAGTCTTCCTTGATTGTCGCAATACGGCACGAGGGCCGCTCGCTCGGCGCCCTCACGCTGGTCACGGCTGAATCTGGAAGGCGGCTTGATCAGCACGACCTCGCGCTCGCGGAAGAGTTCGCCGGGCGGATCGCCATGGCCATCGAGAACGCACGGCTCTACGACAATCTGACCGAATCTGTGAAGGCGAAGGATGCTTTCCTGGGAATGGTTTCGCATGAACTGCGAACGCCATTGACCACCCTGAAGGGCACGGCAAGCGTCCTCAGGCGGCATGGGGACGCGATCTCCGTGGAAGACCGCACTCAGGCGCTGCTAGACATTGAACGCGGCGCTGATCAGCTGGCAGCGATCGTGGAGAACATGCTCACGCTTGCACACGTCGAGAACCGCGGCGCGCCAGAACTTGAACCTCAGCTTCTCCGCAGGATCATCGAGGCGATTGTCGCGGAGCAGTGTGACCAATTCCCCGGCCACCCGGTGGTGGTGACAGCGCCGAAAAACCTATTGCCGGTGTGCGCCAACGCCGACTACGTGCGACACATCCTTGTCAACCTCTTGGGCAACGCTCGAAAGTACAGCCCCGCGGGAACCAGTATCGATGTCGCCATTGAGAAGGATGGCGACTATGCGGCGGTCAGCGTGAGCGACCGGGGTATCGGCCTCAAGCAAGAACAGCTGGACGAAATCTTCGAACCGTTCTTCCGATCGAAGGAGGGGGCGGCGCGCGCATCGGGCATAGGCCTCGGCTTAACCGTCTGCAAGCGGTTTGTGGAGATCCAGGGCGGGAGCATCAGCGCAACCAGCAGGACCGGCGGGGGGAGCACGTTTCGTTTTACCCTGCCGTTGGCGTCGGAACTCAACGACTTACAGGACGCCTAACCCCTGGCAGCTTGCGGTGGCCCCGGTCAGCGGCGTCACGCTGTTGACGGCCGAACGGGTGCGCCAACAACGTGAACCCTGGGCCATCACTGATTTCGCCGCGAGTGGTGAATCGTGAAGTGTAACGAAATTGGCAGCCCCACGGCGCAGGCCAGGATGGGCATGCGGCCCCCATTGCTGCGAATATCGCTGCGATCAGCACGTCCGCCCCGTACACGTCCTGCCCGCTGCGCCCAGGCCGTTGGGAACGGGACTGACTGATAGCTGCTTTCATTACCAATTGCGTCAGAGTTCTGAGGGAGCAATTCGATGGATCTACCCGGACAACGGCTGAAGCGCCGGCTTCAGATCGGTCGGCTGTTGCTGAAGTACGGACGGGCCGACCTTGTCCAGGTCCTCGACCTTGATGAAGCGGCGCTGCGCAGCGATCAATCCGAACACGACGAACTAGGCCCGGATCCGGAACAGTTTGCGCGCGATCTGGAGGACATGGGGCCGACGTTCATAAAGGTCGGCCAGCTGCTCTCCACGCGGCCAGATCTGCTGGCTCAACCCTACCTGGACGCGCTTTCCCGGCTTCAAGATAGCGTTGAACCGTTCAGCTACGCGGATGTTGAACAGACCGTGGAGGACGAGCTGCACATCCGCATCTCCAAAGGTTTCTCCAGCTTCGACTCAACCCCGTTGGGCGCGGCGTCGCTCGCGCAGGCGCATGGAGCAGAGCTACGCGACGGCCGGCGCGTAGTCGTCAAAGTGCAACGTCCGGACATTCGTGAACAGGTGATCGAAGACCTTTCGATCCTCGAAGGCATGGTTGGCCTCGTTGGGAAACACAGCGAAATGGGCCGCCGTTTCGCCGTCGACGTAATGTTCGGCGAGTTCCGACGGGCGATGGTGCGGGAACTCGATTTTCGGCGGGAGGCGAAAAACCTGGAGACCATGGGGCGCCACCTTGAAGAGTATCCGTTACTGGTCGTTCCTCAGCCGGTGAACGACTACTCCAGTTCCAAGGTGTTGACGATGGAACGGATCGAGGGCAAGAACGTAGCCTCGCTCACCCCGCTGGCGCGCCTTGAACTCGATGGTGAGGCGCTCGCCGAGGAACTCATTAAGGGATATCTCGATCTGATCCTGATCCATGGCGTATTCAGTGCGGACCCACATCCGGGCAACTTGCTGGTCACTCCCGAAGGCCGCCTGGCCTTAATCGACATGGGAATGGTGGCGTACGTCACGCCGCAGACCCAGGACTATGCACTTCGACTCCTTGTAGCACTGAGCGCTGGGAACAGCGACGAAGTGGCCGTGATTACGGCGGCGATGGGAGAGCGCCTGGACGACTTCGACGAGCCCACCTTCAAGCGCGCTATGGCTGACCTCATTCTGCCCAATCGCGAGGCGTCGATGGCTGACCTCAACCTCGGTCGCGTGGTGATGGAGATGGTTCGGATCGCGGCGCGCTGCGGAGTGCGACCATCCCCGGATCTGACCTTGTTGGGGAAGACGCTGCTGAATCTTGACGAGGCGACGCGGCTGCTCGCGCCAGACATGCAGCCAAACGCGATCGTCGAACAGCACGCGACGAGCCTGATGCAACGGCATCTCTTGCGCTCCGTTTCGCCAGGCAACCTGTTCAATACGGCGTTGGAGTTGAATACGTTCGTGCAACGCCTCCCGGGACGGCTAAACACCATCCTGGATCGCATGACCGACAGCCAGTTCGAAGTGAAGGTGCACGCTTTTGATGAAGAGCGGTTGATGTCCAACCTGCAGAAGATCGCAAACCGGATCACGCTTGGGTTGGTCGTTGCGGCCCTGATTGTTGGGGCCGCGCTGCTCACCCGCGTACCGACGGAGTTTGAGATCCTGGGCTACCCGGGACTGGCAATTCTGCTCTTCCTCGGGGCCGCGGCCGTCGGATTCGCGCTAGTGCTGAACATTCTGCTTACCGATCGGCGCCGCGATGAGAGACGGTAGATTCGCAGACGCTCTCTCCAACCCCTCGCCGGCCAATCTGCCCGACCAGCCGCATGACCGGCCGAAGGCCCTCTCCGCGGGCCTAAGGCAGAACCAGTCAACCGCTCTCCCGCCCCGTTGCAACGGATTCGCAACGAATAGGATGGTTCGCTGAGCATCCTGCAACGCTGAGCGAGCCATCCTTTTTGGAACCAACCTAATGCGGTTGCTGGCGGGGAAGAGATCGCCAATGGCGTCTGAAGCTTTGGTACTCGGTGTGGACGACGAAGCCGGAATCCTTCGTCTGGTGAAACTCGAACTTACGGCCCAGGGTTTCCGCGTAATCACTGCATCCAACGGGCCGGATGCACTGGTCCTCATCGAAGCGCAGCGGCCGGACATCATCCTCCTGGATGTGGTCATGCCCGAGCTTTCCGGCTTCGAACTGCTGAGGAGCATCCGCGAACGGTGGGATACGCCGGTCATCATGGTGACCGCGCGCGACCGTGAATTGGACAAAGTCCGCGGCCTCGACGCCGGTGCGGACGACTACATCGTCAAACCGTTCGGCGCTGATGAGATGGGCGCGCGGATTCGCGCCGTCCTGCGCCGCGCCGCTGGCGTGGGCACAGACCAGGTTGTAATCGCAGATCAGATTGAAGTGGATCTCGGCCGTCGCGTGGTGAAGCGGAATGGAGAAATCATCCCTCTCACGCGCACAGAGTGGCTGCTCCTTCAGTACCTGGCGGCGAACCCCGGTAAGGTCATCCTCAACGAAGAACTACTTTCCAAAGTTTGGGGCCCGGAATACCGGGACGACCTACAATACCTGCGGGTCTGGGTCTCTCGCATTCGCCAGAAGATCGAGAGCGACCCGAGCAGTCCGAAGATTGTCATCACCCGGCAAGGGATTGGCTACATGTTTCAAGCCGACGCTCCGGTCTCTGTTCCCTGAAGCTGGCGTCTTTACGGGGCGGAGGCGAATCCGCATCCCTCAATTCATTCCCCACGCGAGATCCTGAGCGCAAGCCCGGTTAGATCTTGCCGCCGTCCATTTATCGCCGTCCAGCGTTTAGCTCGTCACTCCGCTTCGACGAGTTCAACGGCGCGTAAACGGAGACGAAACTCCATACCTCCGGTGTCACGGCGCAGGGCCGACAGCTCTCCCTGTTCAGCCTCGACGAGCCGTTTGCAGACCGAAAGTCCAAGGCCCAGGCCGGCAATATGTGGCGGCGTGCCTGCCGCTCTGAAGTATGGTTGGAAGAGCTTCGGGACCTCTTGGGCAGCCACGCCCTGCCCTTCATCGAGCACGGCGACTTCAACCCAGCCGCCGTCGAAACCACAGCGCAGCTCCACAACCCCACCCGGCCGGCCGTACTTTTGCGCGTTGCTCAGCAGATTCCAGACCACCTGGTCGATCGTGCTGGCACTGACGTTGACCGGCGGCAGGCTCGGTTCGATATTCACTTCCAGCCTTAGCGCCGGGAAGCGGCCCCGGAACTCGGTGAGCGTTTCAGGGATCAAACGCTGGATGAGCTGCGGCTCGCTTGTCATAGGAACTCCGCGCTCGAACCGGGAGAGAACCAACATATTCTCTACCAGGCGCTGGAGGCGAACTGCCTGCGTGTTGATGCTCTCCAATGAATCTGCCTGCGCTTCGACCGGGAGGTCTCGGAAGCGTTTGGCGAGCAGTTCGGAATAACCAACGATTTGCGTGACCGGGTTACGGAGTTCGTGCGAAATCTGGCCCAAAAAGTCGTCCTTCCCTCGCAGCACCTCGAGTAACTCCGCCTGGGTCCGTTTTTGCTCGGTGATATCTGTCAGTACGTTGACAGCGCCGATCAATTCACCCTCAGGATTGTGGAGTGGGGTGGGAAAGGGGAGGATATTGGCACGCGTTCCATCGGGCCTTTCTACGATGATTTCGACACCGCGCACCTCTCGATCTTCTTTCAGAGCAATGGCCATCGGACATTCGTCGTGGTCCAGCGGCGTACCATCGACCGAGAACAACTTGAACGAGCCGCACCAGAACTCTTCTTCCGGTACAGGTGTGCGACCCCAGAGCCGTACGGCGGCCTGATTGAAGAACTCGATCTGGCCTGTGGGGTTGGTTGTGTAGATTGGCACCCCTAGGGATTGAACAAGGTTGCGATAGCGTGTTTCGTTGCGCGGCACCGCGCGGCGCGAGCTTTCGAATTGAAGCGCTAGACCGACGTGACTGGCAATGCCCCTTGCGATCGCCAACTCCTCCTCGTGAAAAGCGTGCGGAGTAGGATAGTCGAGCATAAACTTCCCGCGCAGCTCCCCATCAACGGACAGCGGGATGAACGCCGTGGAAGCGATGCCCTCTTCTGCAAGCACACGCACGAGCGCGGAAACCGCTGGGTCGCGGAGCGCGTCAGAGACGAGTAGGGGCTGCGGGTCGCTGGTTCCCGGCAGCCAGGGGCTGTGCCTTTCAACCGCCTGGCGGCAGGCATCTGAAAGCCCTCGCCCCGTCACGAAACGCATCACCTGTTGGTCGTCGTAGATCAGTATCGAGGCGCGGGAGAGTTGAAGGCTCTCCTCGAGGCAGCCGAGAGCTGCCTCGTAAATCTGCTCCCGGCTGCGGGAGCGCGCCACCGCAAGGCTGAATTCGTACAGTGCCCCGCGTGCTGTCTCACCCAGGGAGGGGGCGGGATTCGAGGCCGCTAACATCGACTGGTTCAGTTGAGGGTCGGGCATCGGTTTCCTGGTTTCAGGAGGTGGTAGGTCAACCTCAACGTGATGAGCGCGGACGCCGCCTTGTCACCTCTACTTACTACGTTATCGAATTGGTCGTCTGGGATCGTCAACGAAGCTGTCTCTCACGTGCTAAAACCGTAGCAGTGTGCCGAGATTGGAAGCTGAGCGTTCTTGCGCGGCATCCAGTTCCGCCATTCACTATGAGTCGTGGTCTTTTTCTATCGCTTCAAGCTTTTGCAACACCTCGCCGGGAGACACATCTTGCTTTAGCTCGTCGATCTCGGCGGGAAGGGGGACAGCAACGCCAAGGTGTTCGACGATCGCGTGGGTGAGGATGAGCAGGTTCGTAGCCTCCCGTTCCGCCAAGAGGTTCACGTGTACGTCGAGTTCGGCGCGGCGCTCCGCCAAAAACCCCATCCGATTCTGGCTGACGAGGACGAAGGTAGACAGAAAGATTGCCTCAAGAGAAACGATCATCGTGAGCAGCCCGAACGGAAACTCATCGAACACCGGCAAACCGAACCAACCGCTGTTCGCCACCATCCACGCTATGAACCAGGCGGCGTGAACGTAAACGAAAAGCATGCTTCCCGAAAAGCGCGTCATTGCGTCCGCGAGATGATCCTGGAAGCTCTTCCGCGCTTCGAATTTGCGCCGGCTGTCCACGAGCTGTTGGATGTTCTCGGCGAGCACGGAGTCTGCCGTGGACCGATTGCCAGGTGAGGCGGGGCCTTCAGGCGATGGCCTCGTCGCCGCCGGCGAGCCGGAATCTGCCGGGTCGGATTCCTGCCGAACCGGCGGAACACCCTCTTCAAACGGCATCTCCACTCTCCTGGCAGAAATAACTGCACGACGCCCAAGACGGGCGTCGACCGGCGCCTGGCTGCTCGCACCAATCCACTCGGCGCCAGTCCACCAGCCTTTGTCCGCTCAGCGTGTGGCAGGCAGAGCTCGCCCTGTTAGGACGAGCCTTGCCTGCTCGTAGCTCAGCGTGCGCCGACGCCCGACCTACCGCCCACCTGCCGCCAAACGAACAACAGGATGAGGGCCCCGACCACTGCGATGAGGAAGCTTCCAAGATTGAAGCCGCTAACGCCGCCGAATCCCAGTACTGAGCCGATAAATCCACCGACAACAGCCCCAACGATCCCAATGATCGCCGTGATGAGCCAGCCCATGAAACCACTGCCTCCCGGATCGTCACCGGGCATTATGACCTGAGCGATGGCTCCTGCGATGAGTCCAAACACAATCCATGCGATCAATCCCATTGAAATCGCCTCCTACTTTTGCTGCCGCGAGCGTACCGAAGCCAGCATTCTCTTGGCATTGCGCGGACGCGAGTTAGCGTTTCAAACTCGTGCCTTTCTCCTCGCAGCAGACCGGCGGCGGCGGGAGCGTGGTTGCGTTTTCGGTTCCCTTCAGGCGCGTCCCTTGTTGGTAAGAATCAGCCAAACACCCAGGGCCGTGGGTCTTGACCTATGGCCCGGACACTTCGAGTTGTGACGATCCGCTTCGAGCCTCCAGGCCGGATAATCGGCGACGGAGCCGGCCGCAATCCCAATCCCTTACGCTGCGTCGAACCTCGGAGGCAACAGTGCAGACCCAGAGAACCCCGGCGAAGCGCGTATGAGCCGTCGCCACAGAGTGCCGGTGGCCACCTACAGGCTGCAGTTGAACGCCCAGTTCACGTTGGCGGACGCGGCGCTGGCGGTGCCCGAGCTTGCCGCCCTCGGGATCTCGCACGTTTACCTCTCGCCGATTTTCGCCGCCGTCCCGGGCAGCACCCACGGGTACGACGTCATCGATAGCAACCGCGTGAACCCGGAACTCGGCGGCATTGAAGCGCTGGACGCGTTGGACGGGGCTCTGCGCC
>JBDUAL010000306.1:0-3508 GCA_040004685.1 Anaerolineaceae bacterium
CGTCGCAGCACTTCGGCAACGACACCGCTGGCCTGCTCCGGAGTGAAGTGCGGGTCGCCGCCAATTGTCCGCACGACCGCCTGACGGGCCAGCTTGAACGATCGCCGCTCCACCAGCCACGTCCGATCGCCCAATCGCAGCCCGGTCCTCGCGACCGGCTTCCCAAGGCGCCCCAACCGCCGTTCGATCCGCAGGGGAACGGATTCGTAGGTACACCAGAAGGAGGTGGCGCGGAGGAAGACCACATCGGGCTTGTAGCTTTCAATCCAGCGACCGACGCGGTCTGGCAGGCCTGGCGTGGGCCAGATCGCCCGCACCATCGACTCGACCGTTTCGCCCGTGGCCTCGCCTACCACCCGCTCCATCACAGAGGAGGCGCGCAGTTCGGGAGCGACGCCAGCGTGGAGGTCGCTGCTGTTGGTCAGGCGGAGGATGCGCATCTGGAGCATGCTACTCGCCGAGAGAGTCACGTTCGATTGGCTGCTCGAAGAGACAGAAGGCGCGCCCCTATACTGAGAGGATGGTCACCGCGGCGCTCATTCTGGCCAACCGCTCATACCTCGACCACGAGGCGCCCCGCGGCTCGCCCGAACCGAACGCGGCGGCCAGCGGCGGCCTTCTCGCTGCTGTGCGGCCCGTGATCGCCCCCTGGGACGGACGCCAGGGTTCGACCTGGATCGGCGCCGGGCGCGGAAAATTCGACCGCGATTGGGTCAATTCCGAAGGCTTCGAGTTGATTCAGTCACCTCGCGGGCCGGTCTTACACCGTCGCTTGTTTTTCGATGACAAGACGTGGGAGGGCCACTTCGGCGCGGTTTCAAACAGCTTCTTTTGGCCGCTCCTGCACCTTGTACGCGAACGATTGCCCGAACGCACCAACTATTACCCCGCCCCGGCAACGCCAACCCCGGAGCAGTGGAGCCAGTTCCAGGAGGTCAACTCAACCTTCGCTGAAAGCGGCGCAGCCCAACCCGAACAGCCCACCGCGTGGGTGCACGACTATCAACTGGCGCTTGTCCCGGCCATGCTTCGAGCGCGCTCATTTCCGGGCAGAATCGGCTTCTCGCTGCACACACCGTTCCCGGATCTGGAGGTCGCGTCGCCCTATCTGGAGGGTGTCGGGCGAGATACTCTCGAGGACTTTGTTGCCGGGATCCTTGGAGCGGATCTGATTGGATTTCAGTCCAACGGCGACCTGCAACGTTTCAACCACGCGGCCCGAACCTTGTGCGGCGCCGTCGCGGTCGCGGGCGAACTCCGATTCGAGGGTCGCAACGTTGTCACCGGAGCGTATCCCGTCGGTGTCGATGTCGATGAAATTCTGAGCACGGCCGCTGATGCGGCGCCGCCGGTGGGCATGGCGACCATCGTCGCCTCCAGCATGCCGCTCGTGGTTGGCCTCGAGCGTGCCGACTTCACCAAGGGCATCCCCGAGCGGCTGACGGCAATCGCTGCGGCCTACCGTGGCGATGCGAAATTCGCCTACATCGGCGTAGCCGCACCAACGCGGACTGGAGTGAAGGCGTACACCGGGCTGTCGGCAGCCATCGAGTCGGCCGTCGCCGAGGCCACTGTTGCGGCCCAGGCAGCCGGTTGTCTCTTTCTCCACACTCAGGCGGTGCTCGCCTGGCCGGAAGTGGTGGCCCTCCAACGCCGCGCCGATGTGGTATTCACCTCGTCTCTCGCAGACGGCCTCAACCTGGTACCGATCCAGGCAGCAATTGCCCAATCGTTGAAACCACCCAACGAGCGTGCCGTGGTGATTACCGGGCGCGATGCTGGAGTGGCCGATGCCTTCGGCGGGTTCGAACGGGACGGCCTCGTTCCGGTCGACCCCCTGGATCCTGAGGCGATGACGGCGGTATTGGTCAATGCGCTTCATGGCCTCCCAGGGCGCGTCAGTGACCGGTTCGTCGCAACCATCCGAAACAACGACGCGCTGGCCTGGGCGACGAGATTCCTGACCGACCTGGAGCGCACATGCTGACCCCGGTTGCCGTTGCCCAGATCCGCGCGCTGGCGGCCGCCCGCGGCCCCTTGCTCATCGCAACGGACCTCGATGGGACGCTGGCGCCGATCGTCCAGCAGGCATCGATGGCGCGCGTTTCAGCCGCCGCCCTCGCTGTCCTGGAACGCCTTTCCGGCAGCGCCAAAGTGGCTGTGATCACGGGTCGAGACCTAAACACAGCCCGCCGAATGGTGCCTGTCGACGGTGTCATCGTCATCGGAAGTCACGGCCTGGAAGCCTCGTTCGAAAACGATCTTCTTCCCGGAGTTGAACGCGTCGCTCTGAGCGCGGCGCTCGAACTGGTAGAGCAGCAAGTGATTTCGCGTGTCCCCAGTTCCTTCCTCCACATCGAACGAAAGGCGATCTCCACAGCGTTCCATTTCCGGCTGGTGCCCGAATTGGAAGCAGCCTTGCGTGAGGCGCTCCAGAAGCTGCCCCAAGGGCTTCGCCTGCGCGAGGGCCGGATGGTGCTGGAAGTCCTCCCAGACGCTCGTGGTGGGAAAGATCTGGCGCTCACGGCGCTGGCCGACAAGTTTCGGGCGAAGGCGATCTTCGTCCTCGGCGATGACGCCACAGACGTGGGGATGTTCCGCGCTGCGCTCACCCTCGGCGCGAGCGGTACGCACGTACTGCTCGCGGGGGTCTCTGGCGGTGAGGAAACTCCACCCGAAATCATCGAACTTGCCGATGTCCTGTTGCGCTCCACGGAGGAGGCGTTGGAAGCTCTGGAGACGCTCGCCCGCGCGCTCGGCGTCTAAGAACACAGGCGTATACTGAGCCTATGACGACGACACAGGTGAGCACCGGCGGCAAGGAGCGGCAAGTGGGCCAAGTTCATATCGAGATAACCGTCAAGAATCTCCGCGACGAGTTCTTTGCAAGCGGCGGCTATCTCGCAGCCGAAGCGGTTCGAACGGAAACGATGAACCACGTGCTGGTCGATACGGGCGCACTCAGTCTCTGCCTCCCGGCGGAGATTGTTGCCCGGCTCAGGCTGAAACCCGTCCGCGAAGTCCAGGTGGAGACTGCGGCGGGCGTCTCGACGATGCGCATCACGGAGCCGGTGTCGCTTGAGGTGATGGGGCGAAGTTCGCCGTTCGAATGCCTCGAACTTCCCGCTGGGGCGATGCCGCTCCTTGGGGCCGTGCCGATGGAGGTCTTGGGCCTCCAGCCAGACCTCCGCAACCAGACGTTGATCCAGCTCCCTGACTTCGGCCCGGGCACCTACCACATGGCCTACTGAGGGCCGTTGAGGGCGTGGGCCTAGGAGACGAGCGTCCCCAGCACTCGCTCGACGTGCTCAAGTGAGCCTTGCGGCATGCTGATGCTGGGCAGGTCGACACCAAGTTGGCGGCGCTCTTCGATTCCGAGTGCAACCGTTTCGAGGTCTCCGTAGATCGCCGTCTCTTCGAGCATGCGCTCGCCCATCGCCGCCATGATTTCGGGTGTGGTGCTGAAGGGAGCGGGGCGGTTCTTTTCGCCGGCGGCGCGCATCGCGGC
>JBDUAL010000307.1:0-3502 GCA_040004685.1 Anaerolineaceae bacterium
CGCCGGCTACCCGCGCATCGGCGGCTCCCCTGATGGCGGCATGACATGGACGCTTTCGCAACTGATCGGTTACGAACAGACCATGCGCTTCCTCCTTGAAAACCGCACCGTAGACGCTGATGAGGCCTACCGCCTTGGCATCGTTGGCGAAGTGGTGGACGCCGACAAGTTTGAGGCGCGCCTGCAGGAGTACTGCCAGCAGCTCGCCCAGGTCTCGCCAATCACTGCCCGCTTGACGAAGCGTACCGTCGGCAAAGCAACCACCTCCATCGACGTGGAAGCGCAGCTGCGCCTTGAAATCACGAGCATTGGACGCGCCTTTGGGAGCCAGGATGGGCGCGAGGCGCGCAAGGCGTTCATGGAGAAGCGCGACCCGGTGTTCGAAGGGCGCTAGCGCGGCGGGACCTTGCTACCGGGTGAAAGGCGCTCATGTCCGGCGAGTCGATATGCTGCGACTAGCATCACGGTACCTCAGTCGTTATGCTTCCCTCAGCATGTCGAAGCACTCACTCGTTACCATTACCAAAGTCGGCCTCACCGCCTTCGCTCTGTTTGTCGCTGCCTTCTCCGTCGTTGCTTGCGGGGGCGACGACGGCGCAAAACCCACTGCTGGCGGAGCGTCCACAGCAACCATCGCCGCTCAGTCGCCGACCCCCGAGGCCCCGAAGATCGGCGGCTCGATGATCCTGGCGACCACTACCAGTACCCAGGACAGCGGACTGTTGGACGTCCTTATACCGCTCTTCCAGAAGCAGACCGGCATCGAAACAAAGGTCATTGCCGTTGGCACTGGGGCCGCATTGAGCATGGCCGAAAAGGGCGACGCCGACGCTGTCCTCGTCCACGCTCCGGCCAGCGAAAAGAAATACGTGGACCAGGGCGACTTGATCGAAGGCAAGCTCGTCATGCACAACGACTTTATCCTCGTCGGTCCGGCCAGCGACCCGGCGGGTGTAAAGAAGATCAAGGACTTGAACGCCGCCCTCGCTGCAATTGCCGCCACTGGTCCGTTCATCTCACGAGGCGACGCCTCGGGCACGAACACCGCCGAGCTCAACCTCTGGAAAGCCGCCGGAATCGATGTGAAATCCGTGAAAAACCGTGAGGAAACCGGACAGGGCATGGGCGCGACTCTGAATGTCGCCGATCAGAAGCAGGGCTATACCCTCACCGACCGCGCCACCTACCTCGCGCTAAAAAAAGGCGCTTCCGGCAAAGGCCTGGCGCTCGAAAACGTCTTCGAAAAGGCGGCGCCGCTCCTTAACGTCTACCACGTCTACGTCGTCAATCCGGCGAAGCATGCGGGCGTGAAGGAGGCGCAGGCGCGCGCATTCAACGCCTTCATCCTGGCTCCGGCGACGCAGAAGTTGATCGGTGACTTCAAGAAGGCGGAGTACGGCGAACCGCTCTTCATCGCCGACGCCGGCAAAAAGGAATCGGACCTGGCGGTAAACTAGCCTGTGGCCGAACTCTGGGACGGATTACGCGAGGCGCTGCGTCTGATCGCGACCGGCGATGCCGAATTGCGAGGGATCGCCTTTCGAACAGTCGTCGTGTCCGGTAGCGCCACCGCACTGGCCATGCTCGTTGGCGTCCCTCTCGGCTACTGGCTCGCGCGGGCACACTTTCGCGGTCGAACTGTGCTCGTGGGGCTGGTGAACACTGGCATGGGCATGCCTCCGGTCGTTGTCGGGCTTATTGTCTGGTTGATGTTGGTGCGCAGCGGGCCGTTTGGTGGCCTCGAACTGATCTACACAAAACGTGCCATGGTGATCGCCCAGTTTGTCATCTCCGTGCCGCTTGTCGTCGGGTTCACCGTCGCCGCCGTGCAAGCCCTACCCGCGCAACTTCCGGACCTGCTGGCGAGCCTCGGCGCGGGGCGTATCCGGACGCTCTGGCTTCTCGCACGCGAAGCGAACCTCGGACTGCTCGCCGCAGTGATGGCCGGCTTCGGCGGCGTCGTATCGGAGGTCGGCGCGTCCATGACTGTGGGCGGAAACCTTCAGGGCAACACCCGCGTCTTGACTACCGCCATCGTCACCGAAACCAGCCGTGGCCAGAACGAAAAAGCGATTGCCCTCGGCCTCATCCTCTTGGCCATGGCCTTCGCCGTGAACTTCGTCCTCACCCTCGCCCAACAACGGCGCCTCCGCTAATGGAGGTGAGATTCGATTCGGTGACCTTCGAGCGTGATGGCCGGCGCGTGTTGGACATCCCGTCGCTGACGGTCGCATCCGGGCGGGTCACCGCGCTCCTCGGCCCGAACGGCTCAGGCAAGAGCACCCTCCTCCGCCTGGTTGCCGGCCTCGCACGTGCGTCGTCCGGAGATGTGCGGGTTGGCGATGCCCCCGTGCGCAACGCCCGCGCAATGCGCGGGTCCGTGGCCATCGCCTTTCAGGAACCGGTCTTCCTCGCCGGTAAGGTCCGCTCCAACCTTGAACTCGGGCTGAGATTACGTGGCGTTGCCGCGAACGAAAGCGCACGTCGCGCGGCTGCCGCGGCCGCAGCGCTTGGTATCGGCTCACTCCTCGGTCGCAGCGCGCACCGGCTCTCGGGCGGCGAGGCGCAACGCGCGCAGCTCGCGCGCGCGCTCGTCCTTCGAGCCTCGGTTACGCTACTCGACGAGCCGCTCTCGGGGCTGGATGCGCAAACTCGCCAGCAACTCATGTTCGAACTCCCGGCGCTTTTCGCTGAGTTCTCGCCGACCACCCTCCTCGTCACCCATGACCGTGACGAGGCCGTTCGTCTTGCCAGAGATGTCGTCATCCTCATCGATGGCCGGGTGCGCGCCGCCGGGCCTGTCGGCCACGTTTTTCGCACACCACCAGATCATGAAACAGCACGCTTTCTTGGCTATACGATTCTGCCGGCCGACTCGGCGACCGTAGCGATCCCGCCTGGCGGCCTGAGGCCCGGCCCGGGCGCGATGCTGTTCGAACTAGCAGTCACCGCGGTGATCGACACGGGCCTCGGCTGGGAGGTGGCGGGCACGATCGCGGGCGTCGCTGTCAGAGTCGCGTGGCGGGGCGCAACCCCATCGCCCGGTGATCGCGTCAACGTCTCATGGGCGCCGACGGTCGCCGATTGACCGGAAACGAGTGCCACTTTGGTCGGTAGATTTGCCTCGCTGCGAAGCGCACACTATGGGCGATTGAGCGGATTCGGCAATGAAAGAGTATCGCAATGGGTGAAAAAGAGACGAACGCCGGACTGGGCCAGGCGCCAGCGATGACTGATCAGCCTTATGTGCCGCTCATGGACGACGCGAGCCTTCGTCCCGGCGGCCCTACCCCAGTGGTCGACACCTCGCCACCGCAGAGCGCAATCGATCCTTCGGCTGGCCCAAACCAGGACGTCCAAATCATTAAATCGAAGTCGAACATCACCAACAACTAACAAGGGATTTCCCGCCGCCGAAGCCACGGATGCTTTCGATGCACCAGACTCCGCCGCTGTTGCGGAGTTCAACCACGACTAACGACATTGGCTCACGAGGGCGGCT
>JBDUAL010000308.1:0-3493 GCA_040004685.1 Anaerolineaceae bacterium
GGCCGACTCTAGGAACGCGGGTTAAGGCAGAGTGTCAACTCCGAGGGAATGCCAGACTTTCAAGAGGGCAACTCCTTCTGCCTCCCCAGCGATGAGGTGTCCTTCGGCCCCTCGATGAAAACGGTCAGCACCGAGCATGGCGTCCATCTTGTTCCGGTCGAACATTTCAGTGGTGCCCATGTACCGCACATGGAGACCCGCACAGATCCCCGCCAAGGCGGACTCAACCTGCTTGCGGCGGCGCTCGTAGGCCGCGATCGATCGTCCCGGCAGTTCGCCTGCCCGACGCCCGTCAGTCCCTCGCACCACCAGCCCAACATGCTCGTGCGCAATGATGCGCCTCATGCACTCCTCCATGGAGGCGATCACTTGATCGGTCGTGAAATGTGTGGCTCCCCCGAGCACCCTCAGGGCGAAGTATTGCACCCGGCGAAATGTCCGTGACCGAGCCAGCCAAGAGACCTCGCCCATTCGCGTGCCTGCTCTGGCCAAGGGCTTTCCGAGACGTCCAAACTTGCGCTCGATTTTAAGCGGGACGGACTCGTACTGGAACCAGAATCCGTTGACCCGAAGAAACACCAAGTCGGGCTCGTAGCGCTCCATCCAGCGGTCGATGAGATCGGGCAACGACTCATCTGGCCAGATTGGCCGGACGACCGTTTCCACGGCCTCTCCGGTCGCATCGCGAAGAATACGCTCGACGACTTCGTGAGCAGCCTGTCCGGCAGCCACTCGGCCCGGTCGGTCGTCGCTCGTACTCAGTCTGAGAACTCGCATTGTCGGAACCTACCAGCGTGCCGTGTGACGGGCAACGGCGGCGACCTCGATTTCCGAGGACCCGTCGCTCATCATTCATCGGCAAGATCCGAGCCTGACAATCGGGACAGGCGAAGGAGGGGGGAATCACTCCTCCCGGACTCCCGCGGTGCTCATCCCACGCTCGCACAGGCCCAGCGAAAAAGTTCGGAGGCGGTGGGATAGGGGTGGATCGTCTCCGCGACCTGGCGCGCGGTCAGCCCCTGTTGGATCGCGAGGCAGGCTTCGCCGACAAGAGTGCTGCCTCGGGCACAGATGAAGTGTGCACCGATGACGACGCCGCTCGTCGCATCGACAACAACCTTCACGAACCCATCCGGCTGGGAGGTGGTCCGGAACCAGTCAAGCTCGGCAGCGGCGAGGCGGGCGATGCGGACATCGATCCCCGCATCCCTCGCTTGCTGCTCGGTCATCCCAGCGTGGCCGATTTCGGGGTCTGTGAAAATCGCCCAGGGGACAAGGGTGTCGGGGATCGGCTCGCAAACGCCAAGTTGAAGGTGCTTGGCAATGTGATGCGCCTGGTAACCAGCGTAGTGCGTCAATTGGAACTTGCCGGTGACGTCCCCGGCTGCCCAGATCCCTCCAACGTTCGTCTTGCCGCAGGGGGAGATGGAGATGAATCCGCGGCGATCACGCTCGACTCCGAGCCCGACGAGTCCCTCGGGGACTTGTGGATCCCGGCCAGCAGCGACGAGCAGGTCGTCAACCTCGAAAACGCCCTTGCCTGTCGCGATCGTGACACTGCCATCCTCGGCACGGTCGATTCGCTCAATCTCCACGCCGATCTCGATCCGGATGCCTTCGCGCTCGAAGAGTTTGGTAAGTTCAAGTGAGACTTCGGCATCCTCGGTCACGGCGATCCTGCTGGCGACTTCGAAGAGGGTGATCTCGGCGCCGAGGCGGGCGAAGCTCTGGCCAAGTTCAAGGCCAATAGGTCCAGCACCGATAACGCCCAGCCGGGCAGGGAAGCGCGGGAGGGTGAAGATCGTACGGTTCGTCTGGGGTTTCGCCTCGGCAAGGCCCGTGATTGGCGGCAAGCCTGGCGTGGTACCGGTTGCAACCACCACTTCCTTCGCTATCAGGACCTTGCCATCGACCTCAACCTCCGTGGGCGACCGGAATCGCGCCGCACCCCAGTAAAGGTCAACGCCGTCCTTCGCGAAGCCGCCCGTGGGGTCGGTGCCGCGAACGATTAGCTGAATAGCATGCACGCGGGCCACGATCTCGTTCCAGGTGAGGTTGAGTTCACGCGCGTGCTTCGAGATATCGATCAGCGCCTTACTGGGGATGCAACCGTCGTTCAAGCACTCGCCGCCAAGGTGTAGCTGTTCGATCACGGCGACTCGGCTGCCCTTGCGGCCGAGGGTGCGCGCGATTTGATCTCCCGCAGACCCGTTGCCGATGACGATCAGGTCGTAGTTATGCGTTTCGAGGGACAAACGAAACACTCCGCAGATTGGGCTTCACCCAGGATATAGACCAACGATCGATCGCCGCCGACAGGCAGGATGGGCAGTGATCGTGGTCACCGCGTTCACTTCGGCGCGGGTTGATGGTGCTCGCTAGATAGTAGTTGAAGGAGTCGATCACATCGACACGCCATCGCCTCTTGCTCCAGGCCGGGACCGAAAGCAACGAAGGACTCACCCAAGTACTCCACGCGCTACTCTAATACGAAGGAACTGACCGAGGAAGGAATCACCTGCGAAGCTCATCTTCGACGGCGCGAGAAGTGAGCGAGCGCCGACGCTGATCGGACCCGGCAGGGGCCTTTGGGTGGACGGTTTCAATCAGCGAAAGGCCAGAAGGCCGCGGATTGCTCCGCGGCCTTCTTCGTTGACCAAGGATCAACGCTTAGCTGATGAACAGCGGCGCCAGAACCAGAGTGATGGTGCTCAGCAGCTTCACGAGGACGTGGAGCGCCGGGCCGGCGGTGTCCTTAAACGGGTCACCGACAGTGTCACCGACAACGGCCGCGGCGTGGGTTTCAGTTCCCTTGCCAATGACTTCGCCGGTCTTTTCGTCTTTCAGTCCACCGGATTCGATGAACTTCTTCGCGTTGTCCCAGGCGCCACCCGCGTTGTTGAGGTAGGTGGCAAGGAGGACCCCGCCGATTGTACCCACCATCAACATACCCGCCACGGCAAGCCAGCCTTCGTTTCCGTCGCCACCGAAGGCGTAGCGGAAGACGACGCCAACGGCGATTGGCAAGCCGACCGCCAGGATGCCCGGCACGACCATCTCACGAAGCGCTGCGCGCGTTGTGATGTCCACCGCGCGAGTGTAGTCCGGACGCACTTCGCCAGTCATAATGCCCGGGTTTTCGCGGAACTGGCGCCGCACCTCTTCGATGATGCCTCCAGCGGCCTTGCCAACAGCTCGAATCGAGAGCGAACTGAAGAGGAATGCGAGCATTACACCCAGCAGCGCACCGACGAAGACCTCAACCTTTCCGAGATTGATGGGCATGATTCGGGGGAGCGGAAATGGGCTGCCCTGGGCACCGATCGGGCAATCCGCACCGGCCTTCTTGTCCTTGGACAGCTTCGTCACGTACGCGGTCGCCTCATTGCGGTCGGCAGTAAGCAGCGTCTCAATGCCTTTGTCGTCGAGTCCACACGACTTGAGGTCTGCGGTGTGCTTGCTCATCGCCGCCGTCACCGCTGCCTGTTCATCC
>JBDUAL010000309.1:0-3480 GCA_040004685.1 Anaerolineaceae bacterium
CCTTCGCGGCGAAAAGACGCTCTACCCGGTGGAGACGGAAGAGGTCGGTGACGTGCACGGCAAGGCCCTCTTGCATCTGCAGTGCCATTTCGGCATGGACACGCTCAACTGGGCACGGCTGGGGGCGCGGGTGACCGGGCTGGACTTCTCCGGCGCTGCGATCGAACGGGCGCGCGAACTCGCCGGGCAGATCGGAATCAACGACGCCACGTTTGTGCAGGCGAATGTCTACGATGCCGCGGATGCCATCCACGGCCAGTTCGATGTGGTCTATACCGGAATCGGGGCGCTCTGTTGGCTTCCCGATATTCGAGGCTGGGCAGCCGTGGTGGCGAAGCTGCTCAAGCCGTACGGGTTCCTCTACGTCTACGAGGGCCATCCCATGCTCTGGACGCTTGACGACGAACGAGCCGACCGCGAACTGGTTGTGCGCTCGCCGTACTTCGAAACTGAGCGCCCGAACGAATGGGTGGGGGATACCACCTATGTCGACGGCCCACCACTCAAGAACCTGAAGAGTTTCGATTGGAACCACGGACTCGGTGAAATCGTCACCGCGCTGATCGACGCTGGCCTGCGGATAGACTTCCTGCACGAGCACCGTGAAGTGGCGTGGCAGGCGCTACCCTGGATGGTTCGAACGGACGGCGACACGGACGCCGCAGGCTATTCCCGGCGGACCGCTTGGGAGCTCCCGGCCGTCCAGCGCGACCGTTGCCCGCTGATGTACTCCCTGAAGGCAACAAAGCAGGGTGCGAGGAAGGACCGAACCGGGGGCTAGACCAGCAGTGAAAGAGTGCGGCGTCCTTACTCCGGAACCGGGGAAACCGGGCGGCCAATTCCCAGGTAACGCACGCCACCGCGTTCGATCTCCGCGCGATCGAACGCGTTGCGAGCATCAACGAGCAGCGGGGCTATCGCTCGCCAGTTGAGCGCGTTGTAAGCGCGATGGCGGGCGTGGACAACTGCCACGTCGTAGCCGCTAAGCGGCTCTCGTGCAGGTTCGAATCCGAGTTCCCGGATTCCGATTTCACTGAGCAGCGCATCATGACCTTCGACCACCGCGCCCCTCGCGGTGAACTCGCGCAGGAGGTCGACGGCGTTGGTGTGTGGGGTGACGGCCACGTCCGGCCGGAAGGTGAGACCAAGGATGAGGACACGCTTGCCCGCCAGATCACCCAACAACTGTCCAACACGATGGACCGCGTAGGCGGGCATCGCATCGTTAACTTCACGGCCCCGCGCGGAGAGTGAGCTTGGGCCCTCACCCTGCATCAAGAATTGTGGGTACACCGGGATGCAATGCCCCCCAACGCCGGTCCCAGGTGTGTGGAGATGGCAGTAGGGCTGGCTGTTCGCCGCCTCGATCACCTGGTTGATGTCCACGCCGTGAACGTCGGCCACCTGCGCGAGTTCGTTCGCGAGCGCGATGTTGAGGTCGCGGTAAGCGCCTTCGGAGAGCTTCGAAAGCTCTGCCGTCTCGGCGCTAGCGAGTTCGAGCACTTCTCCCCCGAAGACTTCACGGTAGAACTTCGCCGCGCGCGCGCCGCCCTGGGGGTCCACGCCGCCAACGACTTTGGGATACTTGGTCAAGTCTTCGATGACTCGGCCCATTAGCAACCGCTCGGGGCTGAACGCAACGGAAAAATCTCGTCCCAGCTGGAGTCCGCCCGCTTCCAGCCGCGGGGCGAGATCCCGTCGAGTGGAGCCGACAGGGAGAGTGGTATCGAAGATGCAGAGGGCGCCAGGCTTAAGTCCCTGAGCAACCGTTTCGCACGCCTTGTAGAGGTTCTCCAAGTCTGCGCGGCCGGTTGCGTCCACATCCACAGCAACGGCGAAGAGGACGGCGTCCGACCGCGAAACAGCGCTCACCGTGTCGGTCGTCGCTGAAAAATGGCCACTCTTCACCACCCGGGCGATCATCTCTTCGAGCCCCGCCTCATCGGGAATCGGGTTTTCACCCCGGTTCACTATCTCGACGCGCGCAGCGTTAATGTCGCAGCCGAAAACAGTGTGGCCGCGCGAGGCGATGGTCGCAGCCACGGGCAAGCCGATGCGGCCGATTCCGACCACCGAGACGATCACGAGGCCACTGAGACCGGCGCGACCGTCACGGGGTCCCCGCTTTCCGCGGAGCGGACCAGAGCCTCGGCAACCGCCAATGCGACCATTCCATCGTGGGCACTGACCGGAGCGGGCAGCTGGTTGCGCACGGCGTCGCGGAAGTGCTCAAGTTCTACCCGCAGAGGTTCGCGGTTGGCGACCGGGTAACGAGTCATCGGACCTTCAGTGACGCTGGCTACCGCTCCTTCGCGAGCGGCCGCAGCGAAATTTTCGTAGAACGCCAGCGTTTGGGCGGCGTAGTCGACGACGAACATTCCCTTCTCACAAAGGACGTCCAGGGTTCGCTCCTTCGTGGGTGTCAGCCAGTTGATTTCGAGCAGTCCGAGCGCGCCGCCGCGGAACCTCAACATCCCTGCAAAGAGGTCTTCGTTGTCCGTGTTGATGTGGCGGCGGGCCTCCGCGTAGACGCGTTCGACTTCGTCGCCGAGGAGGTAACGCATGATGTCGATGTCATGGGGACCAAGGTCGTGGATCACACCAACATCTCGGATGCGGTGGGGGAATGGGCCCACGCGCCTGGCACGAATCTGGATGACGCGCCCTCCCTGGCCGTCGTCCAGGCGCTGCTTCAGCTCCTGCACGGCAGGGTTGAACCGCTCAATGTGGCCCACCGTGAGGAGCACGCCCATCGCTTCGGCGGCGCGAGCGATGCGTTGCGCGGCTTGCAGGGTGGCGGCGATCGGCTTCTCCAGTAAAAGATTCGCTCCGGCCGCGATGACCTGGATGGCGACTTCCTCATGGAGCTGCGTTGGGACGACGACAGAGACGAGGTCGGGCCTCGTTTCGCGGAGGAGCGTTGGAGTGTCTGGGAAACCGGGAATGGCCCGGCCAGCAAGCGCCTTCGTGATGCGGTCCTGGTCCGGGTCGGCAATGCCGACGAGTTCGACCCCTTCAAGGTCGCCCAAGACGCGAGCGTGGTTCGCACCCATGGATCCGAGGCCGATTACGGCGGCGCGCAGTGGTGCACTCATCGAATCCGAGGGTAGCCGGTATCGGTCAAAGGCGGAAGGAATCGCCGCCGTCCTAAGCGAGCCGATCTATTGGCTGAGGGCGAGCGAGCCCGCCGTCTTTGCTATTATCCAGAGGGCGTCGCCCCGTCGCAGAGTCGAGAGATTGTTGAAGAAGCCAGGGAGCGATGGCGCGTAGCGGCGCCAGCTTTGGGTAGTAGGGTCCCACGAATAGACGATCGAAATCGTGTTTCCGGCCGCGCCAAACGCCTGCGACGCTGTCCGGTCAGACGAAGGCCAGGCAATCAGGTTCGCTCCGCCGGCGAGGGGGATGACGACTGCCGCTTCAGAGACGGGAGTTGGTGTATGCGTCGCAGTTGCCGACCCCGCCGTAGGCGTGGACGTTGGT
>JBDUAL010000014.1:0-11715 GCA_040004685.1 Anaerolineaceae bacterium
TTGGCGCACCGGCCGGCAGCAGGAACTGATCGAGATCGTGCGCTACGCCGTCCGCTCGGACTCATTGCCGCTAACATCGCGGCTGGGCTGGCCCGACATGATCTACGCCAGACCCTCGCGGACTACCTCCGCAGACTGCTTGAATCGGAGCTTTCCTGAGTGCGCCTTTTAGCCATCGGTTACGCCCTGCCTGACGCTGAGATCGACAACTACAGCGTCTTTTCGGCGCCTTCGTACTCGGACTACGACGCGCTCTTTATCGACCCCGCGAGCATTACCCACGCCGTTCAGCAACTCATCTCTGGGGGCACAGAATTCACCGCGTTCGACGATCGCCCGGTACTCAACGCCCCAAGCTCCGCCTCCGCTCTTAGTGGCGCCGACCAGATCCGTCGGCGCGCCGACGAAACCCGCCGACTGCTTGAATCGGGAGGAACCATCGTCGTCATGGCGCGTCCCAACGCAGTCCAGTCGGGGCTTCTCGGCTTCGAAGGCTGCGACCGTTACAGTTGGCTGCCTGCCCCGAACGGACTCTCGTGGGGTCTTCCGTTCATTCGCCCCGCCGAGGGCAAGACGGTGCGCGTAACGGCCGAAGACCATCCGACGGCCAGCCTACTACGCAATTTCCGCAGTGAAGTCGCCTCACGGGCGAGCTTTGACGACCGCCAGCCCGAACTGCGGCGCGAAGCCCGCTTCCTCGCCGTCGGTGGTTCCGGCGTTCCGATAGCTGCTGAGTTTCAGATACTTGGCGGCCGCGTCGTGTTCGTGCCGGCATTCCAGGACGCGGTCGGCCATCGCCGGCCGGAACTCGCCCGCGCGATCGTCGAACTGTGCGTTCGGCTCGATGCGCACGGGGCGGCTATCGCGCCGCCGTTCTGGGTTAAAAGCATTCCCGTGCCGGGGCTGGACGAGGTAGAAGCAGAGGTCGAAAAGGCGGACGCCGCCGCGTTGCACGCCACTTCCCATGCCGCCGCCGTTCGTGAACGTCACGACGCTCTCGCCCGCCACCGCCGGCTACTGTACGAGGACGGCTTCGTCTTCGCGGGGACGGTAGCAGACTCCCTCAAACTGCTCGGATTTTCGGTCGACGGTGACGCCGGCGAAGCGATCATTGCCAGAAGCGAGGACGCGAAGGCGTTCGTCGAAGTCGAGAGCAGTCGCGAACAGATCTTGGAGTGGCCGTACGTACGACTCCAGCGTCGTCTCGAAGCGCACCTCCTCAAGCAAGCGGAACAGTTAAAGGGCATCATCGTGATCAACGCCTTTCGCGATCAGGTGCCTGACCAGCGAGTCGAGTCGTTCACCGAAGCGCTCCGCGTGGCGTGCGAAAACTACGGCTATACCCTCATCAGCGCTGAGACACTGTTCGCCCTCGTCCAGCGCGTGCTCGGGGGTGCCGACCAATCGGTTCTGCTCGCCGTTCGCCGCAGGCTGATGAACGGCGCTGGCCTGCTCAGTCTCGAACAAGTTCTGAACGAGCAGCTCCCGCCCGAGAAGCGCGAGACAATCTTCTAAGCATTCCCAAACGCGAACTTTCGAAGACATACAATCAAGGAGTGCCCAATGGTCACGATCATCAAGCCCGCCCAACGCGACCGCGGAACTGCCCAGACCCCCGGAATGCGACGTGAAGCGGGCATCGCGGCCGGCACCGCGGGTTCCCAAGGGCTCTGGATGGGCACAGCGGTCAACGCGCCCGGCGCCACTTCTGGCGCACATCATCACGGAGCAAACGAATCAGGAATCTACATTCTGCGCGGTCGCGTGCGCTTCCGCTGGGGGCTGAACCTGGAGCACGTGGCAGACACAGAGCCCGGGGACTTCGTGTTCGTTCCGCCGTTCGAGGTCCACATGGAAGAGAACCTTGATCCCGAAGGCGAAGCGGAACTCCTCCTGGCTCGCAATAGCCAGGAGGCGATCGTGGTCAACGTCCCGGACCCGAGGACGACGTGACCGTCGGCCGCCTGCCGAGGCCGTGACGATTCGCGAAACCCTAGCTGGCAGCCTCGGGGAAGGTCACGCACGTCGTGGTGCTCTCGATTCCGTCCACGGCGCGGATGTGGCGGCTGATGACCGCTGGCACATCTGTCAGCGTGGAAACCTCCACCACGGCCACGATGTCGTACGGCCCCATCACCTGGTAGACCTCGCTGATGCCCTCCACAGCAGTTAGCCGGTTGAATACTTCCATTGTCTTGGCAGGGTCAACAACGATCAGGACGAATGCTTTAATCATGGCTTTATCAACTCCTTAGATACGACGGCGATGTCAATGGGCGCCGCCTGGCGTCCTACCGCCCGCTTCACAGTAACAGCATCGCGTTTCGGGATTATTTCGTGACCAAAACTAGTCTTCGCGCAGGCGAAGGACGGCCATGAAGGCCTCCTGCGGAATTTCAACGTTGCCGACGCGTTTCATCCGCTTCTTTCCCTCGGCCTGCTTTTCCAGCAGTTTTCGTTTGCGACTTATGTCGCCGCCGTAACACTTTGCCAGGACGTTCTTGCGCATCGCCTTGATCGTTTCCCGCGCAATGATGCGGCCACCCACAGCAGCCTGGATCGGGACATCGAACATTTGGCGCGGAATCAGGGTGCGCAATTTCGAGACCAGCACGCGGCCTTGTTGGTCTGCGTTGCTGCTGTGTGTAATCAACGAAAGAGCATCCACTGGCGTGCCATTGACCAGGATGTCCACCTTCACAAGCCGCGCGGGGCGGTACTCGCTCAGGTGGTAGTCAAGACTGGCATAGCCGCTGGTAGAACCCTTCAGGTTGTCGTAGAAGTCCACGAGGATCTCAGCCATCGGGATGTCATAGGCGAGCAGCACGCGCGCCTCGCCCGGTGCCATCTCGTTTTCGGGCTCCAAAAACTCCATCTTGATGAACTGCCCGCGCCGCGTCGTGACCAGCTCCATCACCTGACCGATGAACCTGCTTGGAGTGATCACGTCGATTCTCCCCCAGGGCTCCGAGATCTCCGCGATGCTTGATGGATCGGGCAGGTCGGCAGGGTTGTCGACGACCACGTCGAGACCCTGAGTCGTCTTCACCTGGTACTCCACGCTCGGCGCGGTGGTTAGAAGCGAAAGCCCGTACTCGCGCTCCAGTCGTTCGCCCACGATCTCCATGTGCAGGAGACCCAGGAATCCGCACCGGAACCCGAAGCCGAGGGCCACCGAAGTTTCCGGTTCGTAGAGGAGCGCGGCGTCGTTCAATACCAGCCTGCCGAGCGCCTCGCGAAGCTCCTGGTACTGGTCCGAGTCCGTCGGATAGATGCCGGCGAACACCATCGGCTTCGCCTGCCGGTATCCTGGCCACGGCTCGCTTGCCGGCTCCGAAGCCAACGTGATGGTGTCACCCACGCGGCAATCGGCCACATCCTTAAGGCCCGTGGCTACGTAGCCGACCTCCCCGTTTCCGAGCACCGGCAAAGGCCTCATTTGGGGGCTAAAGATGCCATACTCCAGCGGGTCGAAGACAACCTCGGTCTGCATTAGCTTGAGCGGTTTGCGCCCCTCGAATTGGCCCTCAAACACGCGCACGTGCGCAACGACCCCCTTGTAAGCGTCGTACTTGGAATCGAAGATGAGCGCTCTCAGGGGCGCATCTGGCTCGCCCTTAGGTGGCGGAATGCGCTCGGCGATCGCGGCCAGGATCTCTTCGATCCCGATGCCTTCCTTGGCACTCGCGAGGATCATCTCCTCGCGCTTGAAGCCGATAACACGCTCCAGTTCGTGCGCCACGCGCTCAGGATCCGCATGCGGCAGGTCGATTTTGTTGAGCACGGGGATTAGCATCAGGTCCTGATTGATCGCCAGGTAGACGTTCGCTAGCGTCTGTGCCTCGATCCCCTGAGACGCGTCCACCACCAGCAGCGCACCCTCGCACGCCGCCAGGCTACGCGAGACCTCGTACGTGAAGTCCACATGCCCCGGCGTATCGATCAGGTTGAATTCGAACTCCTGGCCACTCGGTGAGGTGTAGGACATGCGCGCCGCGGCGGCCTTTATAGTGATGCCTTTTTCGCGCTCCAGGTCCATTGAGTCCAGAAGCTGTTCGGACATCTCGCGTTTGCTGACGGTACCCGTGGTTTCGAGCAGACGGTCTGCCAGCGTCGACTTCCCGTGATCGATATGAGCAATGATGCAAAAGTTGCGGATGTGCGCCTGTTCCACAGATTCAGTGTAGGGGAGCCCTTGGTTAGGCGGAGACCGTCTGGGTTAGCCCAAGAGTCGCACGAATTTCTCTACGGAGATGCCCGCCTACGAACCTGGTCACGCCGCAAGCCAACGCTCACTGGATCGTGCAAAAGGAGCGAGAGCCGCAAGGTTGAATTCGCTTTCCGCATGACAACCTGACTCGCGCGCGGGGGCTGTATCCCTGCTCCGTGGTACTCTCGCAGCATCCCCAAGTTCACAAACAAGGAGCCCTGATGGCCCGGAAAAAGGTCACGATCATCGGCGCTGGAGCAACTGGCGGCGCTATGGCCCAGCGTCTCATCGAACGCGACATCTGCGACGTCGTTCTCCAGGATGATCCCCAGTTCGCTGGCGCCATGCATTTCGGCAAAGCCCTCGATGAGTCCCAGGCCGCCGCATGGGAGGGTTTCAGCACTCGTATCACGGCGACCGATGGCTGGGAAGACACCGCCGACTCGGACGTGGTGATCTGCACTGCCGGCGTTCCCCGCAAGCCGGGCATGACGCGCGAAGAACTGCTCAACGGCAACGCCGCTATCGTCCGTGCCAAAGTCTCGGACGCGGCCCAGGCCTCGCCGAACGCTGTCATCGTTATTTTCGCCAACCCTATGGACGCCATGTGCCACGTAGCCAAGGAAGCCAGCGGCTTCCCGCGCGAACGCGTCATCGGCCAGGGCGGTGCTCTGGATAGCGCGCGCTATCGGTACTTCGTGGCGGACGCTCTCGGTGTCTCACCCGCCGACGTCCATGGCTTCGTCATCGGCGGCCATACCGATACGACGATGGTGCCGGTGGTCTCCCAGACCCGCGTCGGCGGCGTACCGCTTGCTGACCTGCTCCCGGCCGACAGGATCCAGGCACTCGTCCAACGGACTATGCGTGGCGGGGCCGAGATTGGCGAACTTCTCAAGACTGGCAGCGCTTACTACGCTCCCTCGGCCGCCACAATCGCGATGGTCGAGTCGATCCTCCTAGACCAGCGCCGACTCATCCCCTGCTCGGTCTACCACCAGGGCGAATACGGTCTCAAAGACATCTTCTCAGGCACCGTTTGCCAGCTGGGCGCGGGCGGAATCCAGCGTACCTTTGAACTTCCGCTGATGGACGACGAAAGGCAGCGCGTACTGGCTGCGGCGGACGCCACACGGGAGCTGGTGAAGCTGATCACGAGCTAGGTGGCTTGTGCGTTTCGATAGGAAGCGTCCGGTTGAATGCCTCCCTCTGCGTTTCTTGTATCGTTCAGCCGTGCGTTATTCCGAACGTCCCGGCGAAATCAGCGACCGCCAGTTGCAATCGGCGTTGGATCGCTTTGTCCTCGGCGTTCTACGCAATGCGATCCCGGCGCCTGGCGGCGTCACCGCAATCTTGAACGCCCTCTAGAGCAGCGCCCGCAACTGTTCAGCTGCGATTCGCACCTGTCGCGGTGCCGTCCCACCCGGGATGTCGCGCGCTGCCAACGCCGATTCAACGTCCAACTTCAGGATGTCCGCTTCGAACAACGACGACTCCGCTAGGTAAACGTCCATGGGCAGGGCGTTTAACTCGCAACCGCGCGCCTCGCACTCGCGAACCAGTGAGCCGACCACGCCATGCGCTTCGCGGAACGGAAGGCCCTTCTTCACCAGGTAATCCGCCACATCCGTCGCCAGCGAGAAGCTCTCGCCCGCCGCCTGCTTCATACGCGCGAGCTGAAACTGCAGCTGTGGCATCATCGCTGCGAAGATCCGCAACGTGGGCAGAACCACGTTAGCGGCCGCCATGATCACCGGCTTGTCTTCCTGAAGGTCACGATTGTACGCCAACGGCTGACCCTTCAGCGTCGTGAGGATCGCCATCAACTCACCATAGACTCGTCCCGTCCTGCCACGCGCTAGCTCCGCCACGTCCGCGTTCTTCTTCTGGGGCATGATGCTCGAACCTGTCGCGAATCCGTCCGGCAGCTTCACGAAGCCGTACTCCGCGCTCGCCCACAACACGACCTCTTCCGCCAGCCGAGAAATGTGCATCTGAGTGATCGCGCACGCCGCCGCGAACTCCGCGACAAAGTCACGGTCCGCGGTCGCGTCCAGGCTGTTGCGCGAGATCTCCCGGAAGCCAAGTTCATACGCCACCATCTGCCTGTCCAGCGGGTACGGGGAACCGGCCAGAGCTCCCGAGCCGAGCGGCATCACCGCCACCCGCCCAAGGCAGTCCTGGAATCGGTCCCGGTCGCGGAGCAACATCTCGCCATACGCCAACATGTGGTGGCCAAGAGTGATCGGCTGCGCCCGCTGGACGTGCGTATAGCCGGGCATCGGGTCGGCTGCGTGCTTCTCGCCGAGGTCGCAAAGGACCTGCACCAGCGCCGACGTGCCGCGTATCGCGTCCTCACAGACATCACGAGTCAGCATCCTGTTCAGGAGCGAAACTTGGTCATTGCGCGATCGCGCCGTGTGCAGTCGGCCAGCCGTTTCGCCGATCTTCTCGCGCAACCGCACCTCGACGTGGGTGTGGATGTCTTCCAGCTCCGGTTGCCAGTGCACCCGACCTGCGCGAAAGTCTTCGAGCACCTCGCCCAGGCCGATGATGATCGCGGCGGCGTCCTCGGCGGGGATAATCCCTTGCCTGCCAAGCATCCGCGCGTGCGCAACAGATCCGGCGATGTCGTACTCGTACAGCCCTTCGTCCGCCCCCGCGGTGTAGTCGCGTGTCAGGCTGTCCATATCCCCTTCAAACCGGCCGCCCCACGTACGCTCTGCAACCATCAAACTACCGCCTTCGCAAGTTCTGGGATCAGAAGCAACTCCGAGACTTCGTCGAATTCAAAATCTGGCCGTACTCCCTCGGCGTCCGGCGCGCTTCGTCGCCACGCTGCCCGGATCCCGACCTGTTGTGCTCCCAGGACGTCTTCGGCGAGCGAGTTCCCCACCATTAACGCTTCTTCAGGCTCAGTCTTGAGATGACCAAGTGCATACTCAAAGAGCGCCGGGTGGGGCTTCAAGAAGCCCACCTCGACAGATACAGCCTCCACGTCCCAGCCGATGTCCAATCCAGCGTCCCGCAGGTCCGCTCGGAAGCGTTCGCCACCGAAGGCCCGGTTCGTCACTGCTCCGAGCAGGAATCCGCGCTCCCTCAGAGTGAGGAGTGTGGAACGAGCGTCGGGATACGGCGCCTTGCCGCCTTCGGCACCCGAAATGTAGGTCGACTCGAGAAACCTCCCAGCGTCCTCCACGTCCAGTTCTAAACCGAGTTCGCGGAGAGCAGCCTGGGCGACGGTCCCGTAGTTGGGTTCGATCAGATCTGTCCGCCTGGCACGCCGCATCGCCTCCTCCATCGCCAGCCACACTCTGCGAGAGACCAGCGCCGGATCCGGATGCGATCTCCCAAGCCCGCGCAGTTCGAGAGCCGCTCGTTCCGCCGCCATGCGCCGAAACGCTTCCGCGGGCGGAGCCGCGCGCGAGTGCCAGAGCGTGTCGCCAATGTCAAACAGAACAGCGCGAAAGGACATTGCTGCAACGGTGACGGACATTTTGGAGAAGCGCAATCCGTTGGGTGCGGGCAGCTTCAGTTACCTCGTTCCCGCCAGAAGGGGCCTGGCAGGCGGGTTGCGATCTCGGCACCACAGGTACGCAACAGAGTTGCAACACAAGGCAGGGTACACTAAGCCGCATGCGACTTCGAGCCTCTCGCACTTTGCACGTCGAGCCCGTTCTTCCGCCCGCTCTGGAATCGCTCCGCGCGCTTACCCGGAACCTCTACTGGACGTGGAATACGGACGCCGTGACACTCTTCGAACGAATCGACCGCGACGCGTGGGAAGAGACAGGCCACAATCCCGTCCGGTTGCTCCAACACGTTCCGGTCGCCGCCATAGAAGCGCTTTCGACGGATGATGGATTCCTCCTCCACCTCGAGCGAGTCACGGCGTCCTTCGACGCCTATATGGCCCGGCCACGCGGTTCGGACGTTTCGGGAATGTCCGCTGACGATACGATCGCCTACTTTTCGCTCGAGTTTGCCCTGACCGAGAGCCTGCCAAACTACTCCGGCGGGCTCGGCGTGCTCGCAGGCGACCACCTCAAATCGGCTAGTGATCTGCGCCTGCCGCTCGTCGCCGTCAGTCTGCTCTACCACCAGGGCTATTTCCAGCAAGCCCTGGGCCCGGACGGCTGGCAGGCGGAGGAGTACCGCACAATCGACCTTCGCGGTCAGCCGTTAACCCGGGTTCGGGATGACTCCGGAGAGCCCATCGTCATCGCGGTTCCGGTGCAGGATCGCAACGTCTTCGCGGCTATCTGGCGGCTCGATGTCGGTCAGGTACCACTCTTTCTGCTCGATACTCACCTCGAGCAGAACCAAGTCGCGGATCGGGAGATCAGCGGGCGTCTCTACGGTGGAGACGTTGAACTCCGAATTCAGCAGGAGATGCTTCTCGGCATCGGCGGCGTCCGCGCCCTCCAGGCAATGGGCGTGCATCCCTCCGTCTGCCACATGAACGAAGGCCACTCCGCCCTGCTTGGCGTCGAACGCATTCGTATGGTCATGCAAGCGTCAGGTGCGTCGTTCGAAGAAGCGCGTCTGCCGGTCAGCGCCGCCACCGCTTTCACCACCCACACTGCAGTCGCCGCCGGGATCGATCTCTTCCCCGCAGACCTGATGCGGAGCTACCTCCGCTCTTACTATGAAGGCATGGGGATCGATGAGCGCAGCTTCCTCGGTCTCGGTCGTAGCAACCCCGACGACGAGGCCGAACCGTTCTCCATGGCCCTCCTCGGCCTCCGCCTCAGCGGGTACCGCAACGGCGTCTCCAAGTTGCACCGGACCGTCTCTCGAAAGCTTTGGGAATCGGCCTGGCCACAGCTCCCCGAAGAGCAGATACCCATTGACTCCGTCACGAACGGCGTCCACCTGCCCACCTGGGTCTCACATGAGATCGGTGACCTTTACGATCGCTACCTCGGTCGTGAGTGGCGGGACGACCCCACCCGTCCGGGACTATGGACGGAAGTCAACACGATCCCAGACGAAGCGCTTTGGCAAACTCATGAGCGGCAGCGGGAACGACTGATCTACCGCGCACGAGATCAGTCTCGCGACGCGGCCGTCCGGAGCGGCACCGCCTGGTCCTCAGCCGCCTTCGGCCAGGCACTGGATCCGAAGGTGCTCACAATTGGGTTTGCACGCCGCTTCGCTGGCTACAAACGCGCAACTCTACTCTTCCGCGACCCCGAACGCCTCGCTCGTATTGTGAACGACCCGCAACGGCCCGTGCAGTTCATCTTCTCGGGGAAAGCCCACCCTCGAGACGAACCCGCCAAGCAACTCATTCGCGAAGTCCTTCAGCACAGCCGGACGCCCGAGTTCCGTGATCGTCTTGTGCTGCTGGAGCGCTACGATGTTGAACTCGCGCGAAGCCTGGTTCAGGGATGCGATGTCTGGATCAACACCCCTTTGAGACCGCTGGAGGCAAGCGGGACAAGCGGCATGAAGGCGACGGCGAACGGCGCCCTCCACCTCAGCGTCCTCGATGGCTGGTGGTGGGAGGCCTACCGCCCAGGGCTCGGCTGGGCGATTGGCCGAGACAGAGTCGACGACGACCCGGAGGTCCAGGATGCCTTCGATTCCGCCTCGCTCTATGACCACCTCGAGAACGAGGTGACCGGCAGCTTCTACACCCGCGATGCTGACGGCATTCCGCGCGATTGGGTCCGCCGTATGAAGCTCTCCATCGAAGAACTCTCTCCTGTCTTCAACACCAGCAGGATGGTGACCGAGTACGCCCGTAAGGCCTACGCACCCGCCGCCGCAAGTTGGCGAATACTGCGCGAGAACAACCTCGCTGCCGCTCGCGACCAGGCAGAATGGCTACGGCGGGTCACCGCTGCATGGGGCGGAGTTGAGATAACTCGGCTCGAAGACAGCGCCACGGACACCGTCCTCTCAGGAACGCCGATAAACGTCACCGCCCGGATAAACAGCGGCGGCCTGGCCCCAACCGACCTCCGCGTGGACATCCTGTACGGCACTGCTAACCCCGACGGCGAACTTGGCCCTGAACACGAAGCGCCAATGACGTTGGCTCACAAAGCAGACGACGACAGACACTACGTCTTCGAAGGGTCATTCGCGCCCGAACATGGAGGGAACGTCGGGTACGCCGTCCGCGTCCTTCCCTCCCACGCCAACCTTCACAGCCCGTTCGTGACCGGGCTTGCCCATTGGGCCTGAGGAGAGCTGTGCCAGGAAACGCGACGATCGTCCTCCACACGCACTTGCCGTACTGTCGGCTCGCCGGCCGGTGGCCCCATGGGGAAGAGTGGCTGCACGAGGCGATGCTTGAGTGCTACTTGCCTCTAATCTCCGCCTTCACTCGCCTCGCGACCGAGATTCCCGGTGAGTTCGGTGTCACGATCAACGTGACACCCATCCTCGCCGAACAGATCAACGACCCGTTGATCCGTGATCACTTTCGCATCTACCTAACCGACAAGATTCAGCGTGCGCAGGCTGACGTGACGCGTTTCGGTGACGCGCCAGGCCTCCTCGGCAAGAGCGCTGCGTTTCATCTCCGTCGGTACGAACAGGCGCGCGACTTTTTCGAGGACGAGATAGCAGCCGACCCGCTCGCTGCGCTCGCTGCGCTCGAGGACGCCGGGCATATCGAAATTGCCACGTCGGCGGCCACGCACGGCTACCTGCCGCTACTCCAGGACGAGGCGGCGATTCGCTTCCAGATCGAGGCCGGGGTTGCTTCTCACAGGAAGAACTTCGGGCGGAAGCCCCGGTCTTTCTGGCTCCCCGAATGCGCATACAAACCCGGTCTTGAACGTTTTCTTGATGAGGCCGGGATCAAGGTTTTCTTCGTCGAAACACACCTGGTCACGGGAGGCGCCGCGCGCACTACGGCGCTCAGTGGCATGGCTGGCCCTTACCCAGAATTCGGACGGCCCGACCCACCTCGGCCCTCTGATCTCCAACCATACTTGGGCACCACTTTTCATCCATACTATGTTGGCGATTCCAGCGTTTCGGTTCTTGCTCGCAACGAGCGCACTGGCCTCCAGGTTTGGTCGGCCGCCAATGGTTACCCGGGAGACGCTGCCTACCGCGAATTCCACAAGAAGGACGCCGTCTCAGGCCTCCAGTACTGGCGCGTGACCGGACCGGGCGTGGAACTTGGTAACAAGGCGGAATACGACCCGGAGGTCGCGTTGGTACGGGCAATTCAGCACGCCCAACACTTCCGCGAGGTCGTAAAATCAGAACTCTCCGCGTATGAGACCGGCACGAACGACAGAGTCCGCCTTGACAGGGGCTGTGTCGTCGCCTCCTACGACACCGAACTCTTCGGCCACTGGTGGATGGAGGGCGTGGTGTGGCTCGAAAACGTCATCCGTAACCTTGCCGCAGACAGCGACGTGAACCTCATCTCCGCGGGAAAGCTCGTTGCTGATCAACCACCAACCGAGTCGATCGCGCTCCCGGAAGGCTCGTGGGGCGCTGGCGGAGACCACCGTACATGGCTGAACGATGAGACC
>JBDUAL010000310.1:0-3458 GCA_040004685.1 Anaerolineaceae bacterium
TCGTGGTGAGCCTGTGCAAAGGCCCAAAGCGCCGAGCGCCTGTCCGCCGCTCGGGGACCGGCTGCCCGGCCAACATCAAGCGCCAGGCCGGCGATCGCCGAAAGCTCCACCGCCGTGGGCCGAGTGTCGGTGAGCGTTCGCCAGGCGTCGTGGAGCGACCGATCAGAGGCGTCGCCGCGTTCCGCCGCAATTGCCATGCCTGCCGCTCCGACGATTCCCAGCAGGGGCGCACCGCGCACGCGCAGCGTGCGAATCGCCTCGCAGACGGCTTCCAGGTCGCGCAGTTCAACCACTCGCTTTTCGCCCGGAAGCAGGGTCTGGTCCAGCGCATTCAACCCGACGCGCGGCACGATCGTGAGCGGCACCACCTCGGTCACTCGTCCGCCCGGTACTTCACCAGGGAGTCCACCTCATACCCTGCCAGCAGGCTCCGACCGCTAAGAGCCTCCAGTTCTATTACAAACCCAAACCCGGCAACTTCTCCGCCGACCATCTCCACGAGCTTTGCGGTCGCCCGCGCCGTTCCACCGGTCGCCAGCAGGTCATCGATGATGAAGGCCCGCGTTCCGGATTCGAACGCGTCCTGGTGGATGTCCAACTGGCTCTCACCGTATTCGAGTGAATACTCGACCGACATTCGCGCAGCGGGGAGCTTGCCGGGCTTCCGTACCGGTACGAAGGGCAGCCGAAGATGCGCCGCAATCGGACCTCCAAACAGAAATCCACGAGACTCGATTCCAACGATCGCGCCGGGCGACGTTCGCCCGGCCATTTCCGCCAGCGCGTCAATCACGTAGCCAAACGCGGCAGGGTCAGCGAGCATCGGCGTGACGTCCCGAAAGAGGATGCCCGGTCGTGGGAAGTCCGGAACATCGCGAATCAGCGATTTGAGTTCCACTCGCGAATTGTAGCCGTCAACAGCGAGAAGGGCCGGGGTTGATCCGGCCCTTCGATTCGCGGAGCAGAAATTACGCGGCGCGGATGAATCCCAGCTGTTCCCACTTCTTCCCGAGCAGCGCCTCCGAGGGAACGCCCAACCAACGCTCGATGAGCGTCGCGTAGACCGACCGGAAGTCGGTCGTGAACGAGAGATTGCCGTTGTCGACGAGCTTGGAAAGGCTAGGTGCCTCGCCGTAGATCCCGCGTTGGACGCCATTGCCCAGGGCAAACATGACGCTCGCGGAGCCGTGGTCGGTCCCGCCGTTGGCGTTCTCCTGAACGCGTCGGCCAAATTCGCTCCAGGTGAGGACGATGACGTCATCGGCCTTATTGTGGGCGGCAAGGTCGCGGTAGAACGCCGTCAGACCTTCGTCCAGCCGGGTCATCAAGTCGGTGTGATCCTCTACCTCCTTCGAATGGGTATCAAAGCCACCAAGGGTGATGTGACCGACACGCATCCCCAGGTTGCCAACGATCGCCTCCGCCAACACCGACAGGCCCGAGCCGAACGAACTCTCCGGGTACTTCACGGCCGGGACGTAGGTCTTGGCGGCCGCGGCGAGCTGTTTGGCGCTGCTGACCGCGCTGCCCACAGTCGTTTCGAGCAAAACTCCGTAAGGCGATGCCGAGGGGTACTGCTCGTAGAGCTTCATCAGGGTCGCCGTACGCGGGTCGCTGCCGTCCGCGGACTTGCCGGCGAGCGAAAAGTTGTAATCCGCCGGGGTGCTCACAGAGGGGATTGGAACCATATCGGAGCGCAGCTCGGGTGGCGTTGAACTGCCGATGTTGAACCCTTTGAAGGGGTCGTGCTGTTCTGATTCCATCTTCTCGAGGGTTCGACCGAGCCACCCTTCCTGGAGCTTGAGTTCAGGGTCGCCAGCCTGCCAGATCGCCATCGATTTGAAGTGGCTGTAATTCTGGTTCGGGTAACCAACACCGCGCACCACGGCCAGTTTTCCTTCGTTCCAAAGCCCTTTCAGGCCCGAGAGGCTGGGATGGAGCCCGTAACCGCCCTCTAGCGGCAGGATCGCATCCTCGGCGACGCCTATCGTCTTGCGAACGGAGCGATAGGTAGAGTCGCCGATTGGCACAAGCGTGTTCATCCCGTCGTTCCCGCCGGCCAGCTGGACGAGCACAAGGATCTTGCCGTTGTTCTTGGCAAGCACTTCTGCCGGGTGCTGCGCAGCGAAGGCGATAGACCCCTTGAGCAGCGAGTCCGCTGTAGTGCCGATGCTAACGAGGGCGACGCCGCCCTTCACGAAATCTCTTCGGTTGATCATCTCAAGACTCCTAAACGAGTTGGTATTCCGGGCTGGCGAGCACCAGGTAGGCCACTGCGGCCGCCCTCTGCTGCTCGTTCGAAACGGTTTTGGCGTAGTCGACAATCGACTGTCTCGAACTCTCTGGCACGTTCCCGTCCACGAAGATCGCCATCGCCCTATCGACTAGTGCCTCGGTGGAAGCGGCGCCCTCCAGCGCCGGCAGACGCTGGGCGCGACCTCGCTGGCCCATCAAGAACTGATCAAGAAAGTTCACCCGCGCGAAGAAGGTGCTGGAAGACAGCCACGTTGCACCGCCCGGCCAGCCGGCCACATTTGGCGGTTCAAAGAGCGCCTGGTCCATCCCCTTGATCGTCTTGTCGCTGAACATGTTGGCACGCAATTCGTCGGCGATTTCGAGTCCTCGGAGCGCGTTTACGACAAAGCTGATTGGGCTCCGGACGATGGATCGGTAGGCGCGCTCCGAGTAGAACTCGTCGCTCACCAGTATCTCTCGCACCACGTCCTTGACGCTGTGTCCGGAATCGTCCCACACCTTGACTAGGCGCTCGGATGTCGCTTTTGACGGTTGACTGTGCGCGAACTCGCTGAAAAGGCGGCCCGTTATGTACGTACCGGTCGCGGGCTGCTGGAGGATGATCGAGATAATTTCCTCGCCTCCGAAGGGACCAGTCTTGCCGAGGAAGGTTTTGCTGCCGGAGTCGTGCAGTTTCGGTTGGACCACGAATTTCGGCTCGTAGGCGCGCGAAGCGTCTTGGAGCAGCTTCCGCTTCTCCTCTTCCGTAATCGTGACGCCAGGCATCGGCTTGGCAGCCGGGGGAGCTTCGTTGGTGATGCGCCAGCCGGTGAAGGCTCGCGCGCTTTCGCGGATGTCCTCTTCGCCATAATTGCCAACGCCCATCGAAAAGAGCTCCATCAGCTCGCGGGCAAAGTTCCCATTGGGATGCTCTTTCGTACTGTCAACGGTGTCCAGGTAGACGAGCATGGCCGGATCTTTCGCAACTGCCTGGAGCAAGTCGTCGAACCTACCGAGCGCATGGCTGCGGAACAGTTCATTCTGGGCGACCATGAGCTTGAATCGCTGACCACCGACCTTACTCGCCTGACTGGTGAGCAGGCCATGCCAGAGCAGAGTCATCCGCTCTTCCAAGGGCCTTGACGTATGGATCATCCGCAGATACCACCAGCGAACGCCATCCCCCGGCTTGATGAAATCCAAGTTTGCGGCGGCGATCTTTG
>JBDUAL010000311.1:0-3449 GCA_040004685.1 Anaerolineaceae bacterium
GATCGGCGTGATCGTGGCCGGGCAGGTGGCCGCCCACCTGCTCAAGAGGGCCGTAGCGATGCTCAACCTGGGGGCGCTCGATCACCTCGCTGGCGGAGCTTTCGGGTTCGCCAAGGCGGTGCTCATCGCGCTCGTCGTGCTGATCGCGCTGGTCGTATTCCCAGAGCCGGACATCCAATCGAGCGTTGACGATTCGACCGTGGCGACGGCGCTGCTGGACGCGGCGCCGGCCGTGCTCGCCTTCCTGCCAGGCACCTTCGGCACGGGGTTGGATGCGTTCATGGACGGGGCACAGGCGGTCTCACAGGCGCTGCCGGGCGCGACCCGGACCGTAGGCGCTGGACGATAGACGGTAGCCGCGATTCACTCCTGCCGTCTCGCCCCTCGCGTCTATATCAGAAGATCGGGTTGACGATCACGGCCTGCTCGCGGCTGGGGCCGACGGAGATGAGGTCCACCGGCGTTTCGAGCAGCGTTTCCACGCGGCGGATGAAAGCCTGGGCCTGCGGCGGCAGGTCATCGAAGTTGCGGACGTCGGTCGTTGGGGTTTCCCAGCCAGCCAGCTCTTCGTAGATCGGCTTCACGCGGTTGAGCACTGACTCGCGCGCGGGGAGCGTTTCAATCAGCTCGCCGTCGAGTTCGTAGGCTGTGCAGATCTTGATCGTCTTGAGCGAATCGAGCACGTCCAACCGGGTGAGGGCGACCGCTGAGAGCCCATTGAAGCGCACGCTGTAACGCGCGGCGACGGCGTCCATCCAGCCGATGCGGCGGGGGCGGCCCGTGGTGGTGCCGTACTCGCCGCGCCCGTACTCCTTGCCGTGGTCGCGCAGTTGGGTGGCGGTCTCATCGAACAGTTCAGTGGGGAAGGGACCGTTGCCGACGCGTGTCGAGTAGCTCTTGAAGACGCCGACCACGCGCTGGATATCGGTGGGGCCGATGCCCACACCGAGCGCCGCGCCGGAACTCGAACTGCTGGGCACGCTTGAGGTGACGTACGGATAGGTGCCGTGGTCGAGGTCCAGGAGCGATCCCTGGGCGCCTTCGAGGAGCACGTACTCTCCGCGGCGGTGGGCATCGAGTACCACCGATTGGACATCGCCGATGAACGGCGCAAGCCGCTGGCCGAGCGCCAGGTAGGCCTCGAAGCATTCGTCGTGGTCCAACGGCTTGCCGCCATAGACGCCGGTGATCAGCTTGTTGGCGTACTCCAGGGCAACCTTCATGCGCGGCCTCAGGTCTTCGGCGCGCACGATGTCGGAAACGCGGATGCCGCGGCGGGCGACCTTATCGATGAAGCAGGGGCCAACGCCCTTGCCAGTGGTGCCAATGGCCGCATCGCCGCGCGCCTCTTCGTCCAGCAGGTCAAGCGTCTTGTGCCAGGGCATGATGAGGTGCGCGCGGTCGCTCAGGACGAGGCGCGAGGTATCGATCCCACGGCTCTGGAGGGAATCGATCTCCCCGAGCAGGACTTCGGGGTCGACCGCGACGCCGTTGCCGATGACGCAGGTCTTATCGGGGTAGAAGATGCCGGCCGGAACAACGTGGAGCTTGAACTCCCCGCGATCGTTCACGATTGTGTGGCCGGCGTTGTTTCCGGCTGAGTAGCGGGCAACAACACGTGCTTTGCGAGCGAGGAGATCGACGATTCGGCCCTTGCCTTCGTCGCCCCACTGCCCGCCGACAACGACGACGATAGGCATGGATGACACACTCCGGGCCCCCCTTAAGAGCGGGAGGCCCGTTGATTAATGCTACACGAGTAGCAGATAGCGTTCCACGAAGGAACTTTAGCGCGAGCCGCGGAGCCGGGGGTCCAGCACGTCACGCAGGGCATCGCCGAGCATGTTGAAGCTGTACACCGTCAGGAAGATCGCGAGGGTGGGGAAGATGACGAGGTGCGGGTAGTTGGCGAGCTGCTGGCGAGATTCGTTCAGCATGCGCCCCCAACTGGGCGTGGGAGGTGGGATGCCGTAGCCGAGGAAGGAGAGCGCCGCTTCGACGAGCACCGCGCCGCCGATCTGGATGGAAGCGCCGACGATGACGATGGCCATCACGTTCGGGAGGACGTGGCGGACGATGATCCGCGCATCGGTGGCGCCGATGACGCGGGCGGCTTCAACGTACTGGTTTTGTTTGGCGGAAATTGCCGCCCCGCGGATGACGCGCGAAGACCCCAGGGCGACCAAAATGCCGACAGGCATGATGATCCGCAAGGTGACCGGAAGATTCTGCAGAGTGGTAACCACAAGGATGATAAATATCAGGCCCGGTAAGGCGATGCCGATATCAACCAGCCGCTGAATGAGCATGTCCACCCAGCCGCCGAAGTAGCCCGAGACGACGCCAAGGAGCGCCGCCAGAACCGAACTAATGAGGACCACCCCGAAGCCGATCGTGATCGAGGTACGCGCACCGTAAACGAGGCGGGTGTACATATCGCGGCCGAAGTTATCGGTGCCGAACCAGTGGGAGGCCGAGGGGCCCTGGTAACGCTCGGCGAGCGGTGGGGGTGACGGGTTCGGGTCCTGCGAGGTGAAAATGCCTGGGAAGAAGGCCATTGCCACCAGTAGGATGACGATGACCGCGCCAAAGGCGCCCAGCGGTTTGGTCCGGCAGAAGCGGATGATCCCGCGCCGGAACCGCACCGCAGTGCTTTGTTGGGGCTGGAGGGCATACTTTTCAAGAGCGGCGGCAGTTGTGCTTGAAGCCATTTATGAGTACCTGATCCGCGGGTCCAGGACGGAGTACATGAGGTCCACTCCGAGGTTCGCAAAGACTACCACCATCGCAACGATCAGGTTGATTCCCTGGATCACGGGGTAGTCCCGGTTATTGACCGATTCGATGTAGTAGCGGCCCATACCCGGGATCGAGTAGACGGTCTCGATGATCACGGTCCCGCCGACTACCACCGGAAGCTGCAGGCCGATGACCGTAATCACGGGGATGAAGGCGTTTCGCATCGCGTGGCGAAGGATGATCACGCGTTCGGTCAGGCCCTTTGACCAGGCGGTACGAATGTAGTCCTGACGGAGCACCTCGAGCATGGTTGAGCGCGTAAAACGCATCACGCTGCCGGCCAATCCAGCGCCAAGGAGCATCGACGGGACGATGAGCATGCGGATGTTGCCGATCGGGTCGTCGGTGATGTGGATGTAACCCTTTGGCGGTACACCCCAGATGAAGTAGCGGCTGGCGAAGGTGATCAGCATGAGCGCGATCGCAAAGCCCCGGGCGGCGAGCAGGCCGATGGCGAAGCTGCGCCCGATATAGTCCCAGGCCGTGTCCTGTCTCATAGCGGAGATGAGCCCGATCGGGATCGCTATCACCATTGAGAAGAGGATCGCCATGATGCCGAGTTCGAAGGTGATCGGGAGACGAGTCTTCAGTTCGCTACTGACGGTGCGGTTGCTGAGGATGGACTTTCCGAGGTCGAAGCGGACGACTTC
>JBDUAL010000312.1:0-3444 GCA_040004685.1 Anaerolineaceae bacterium
CAATCAGGCCGAGGTTCTGCATCGGTGCAAAGATTGCGCTGCGAGAGCCAATGACGACCCGAGCCTCGCCCCGCTGGATACGAAACCACTGGTCGTACAGTTCGCCTCCACCCAACGACGAATGGATCACCGCCAGCGTCTCGCCGAACCGTTCGCCGTACCGCCTGATCGCTTGGGGCGTCAGCGAAATCTCCGGGACGAGGATGATCGCGCTCTTCCCGTCGTCTAACGCGCGCCGTACCAGGTCCAGGTACACCTCGGTCTTCCCGGAACCGGTAACTCCGTGCAGCAGGTAGGTTCCGGGCCGCTCAGCGATGCGGTTCGCCGCGGCCTGCTGGTGGGCGCTCAGCACCAGCGGCGGCCGCGCTTCGAACAGGTAGTCGGTCAGGGGGTCGCGTTCAACGCGGTGTTCGTATCGCCGTAGCCAGCCATCCGTTTCAAGTCGGTGGACGTGGCCGGAGTTCGCACCCAACTCCCTCACCGCCCCGAGCGAGACGTCGGGCTGCTTCGTTAGGAGTAACAGAACGCGCGCCGACACAGACTTAGGATTCTTCGTTTGGAGTAGTGCGGCCTCGGCAAGTGCTTCAGTGGCGGAGCGCAAGAGGTTCACGCGCCGTTCGAACCGCGGGCGTGCAGCCGGATTCGCGAGCCCCTGTGCGACTGTGAGATAACCTTCGCGCTGTAGCCGCTCAAGTGTCTGCATCGAGACCGTGCCAAGCGACTCGCGCATCGATTCGACCGTCGAGCGCCCGTGGGAGGCGATGAACTGGAGGATCTTTGCGTCCTTTGGGTAGATGGGCAACAGCGGCGGGACCTCGACGGGCGAAACCATCGTTACCGCCTTCTGGCCGTAGCCGGCGGGTAGACAGGTTGCAACGCAGTCCCACAGCGGCGCCAAGTAGGTGTCGCTGAGCCAGCGCGCGAGTTCAATATGTAGTGCGTCCAGCACCGGAGTTGCGTCCGCGACCGCGTTGATCGCCCGCACCTGCTCGAGGCTGGTGTCGTCGCGCAACCGCAGCACAATTCCCTGCAGCACCTTCGGCCCGAAAGGGACGAAGACCGCGTGCCCAGCCCGCAGCGCCATCTCCGGCGGAACAGCGTATGTGAACGGGATCCGCGAAGGCTGCCCCGTGTTCACGGCAATATCTGCGAAACGCGGTCGCATCGGTCCTTCCTTCACGAGCAGTTCTGGCTGGGTCACCCGCGGATCTTACGAGGCTCTGACGCCAGGGGCGCTACGAAGGGACGGCGGAGGGTTCGAGCCCAATCGCGCCGCCTTCCAATCCAACATTCGCCCCCGAATCGCGCGTAGAAATCCCTTGCGTCAGGGCCAGGAAAACGAATGCGCCCGCGCCGATGATCAGCCCACCGAGCAGGAACGCGGCCCCGATCCCGTAGCTGTCGACGAGCAGCCCGCCCGCAATCGAGCCTATAACTATGCCCGCACCGTTGGCAGCTGACCCAATCCCGAGCACCGTTCCCATGCCCGTGCGCCGCCCGGCAACCACCTGGACAGCGCCAGAGGCAACCTGGCTTAGCGCGCTCGCTCCGCCCATCAGGAAGAGCAGCAGGACGACGAGGAGGTAATTCGGCGCGAATCCAACAAACGCCGTGAAAACCGCCGTGACGAGAAGCCCCGCAACAACCAGGTTGCGTCGGTCGTAGCGGTCGGCCAGCCGCCCGAAGATCGGTTGGGCGCACCCGCCCGTCAGGTCCTGGGTGGCGAACGCCAGTCCAATCGCGATCGGGCTCGCGCCCAACCCGTTTTCCAACCTCAGCGCGAGGAAACTGAACGAGGCTCCCATGGCCAGCGACATCAGTGCCTGGTGCGCGGTCACCGCCAGCACAAGGCGGTCCCGGAGGGCCGTTCGAAACCCAACGCTCGTTGCTTTGGGCGCTGTGCCGGCGCGCCGCAGAGCCTCCATAGGGCTGTGACGCGGCAACCAGATCAGCAGGATGAATGCCGATGTGCCAAGCAACGACGCCATTGCGATGAAGACCGATTCGAACCCCAGCGTTTGCCGCAGAATTCCCGCGATGAGCGGCCCGGTTCCGAACCCGATGATGTCCGCGGTGGCGAAAACGCCGAGCCAGCGCCCCTCGTGGCCGCGCGGTGTCATGTCTCCCACGTACGCCCGTGCTACCGAAAAGACGAGGCTCGTGCCAAAGCCACTGAACGCCCGGAAGGCGATCACCTGGTAGAAAGTCGTCGCCGTCAGATAGCCCAGCGCGGCAATCATGTAGATGACGAGCCCCAAAATAATGAACGGCTTCCGCCCGTACCTGTCCGAAAGTCTCCCGGCGAACGGCCCGAAACCCGCCTGAACGATTGCAAAGGCCGAAAACGTCAACCCCAGCCAGACGCCACTGGCCCCCAACTCCTTCGCATAGACCGGGAGCAGCGGCGAAACCATGGAGATACCCAGGGTGGCCACAAAGACCGCTATGTAGAGCGCAATGAAAGGCCGCGAGCGCATCCCCCTGAGCCTACCTTACGCGGGCGTAACTGGCCGAGACCGGCCGGTGGCGAGAGCCGCTCGAGGTGCTACACTCGCGCATACCCCCACCAACTAACGAGCCTCTTATGAAGATCTTCGATATCCATGTCCATTTTCCGCGCAATTGGGAGAACCCGGATGAGGATCAGGCGCCGATGGTCGACCGGCTCGCCGAAGTAGCGACCGCGGCCGGTATCACCAAAGCCTGTATGCTCACTGGCGGGCGCTTCGGCCCCGGCTATGAGCGGGGCATGGAGATCATCCAGAAGTACACCGAGTTGTTCATCCCGGTGGCCGTAATCGACCCCGAAGAGATCGATGGCGATGGCGTTCAGCGGCTCTACGACTTGGGCTATCGCGGATTGAAGCTCATAGGCGTCGCTCGAGACTACGACGACCCCGACTACCTCCCCGCGTATTCCCGCGCGCAGGACCTGAACATGCCCATCCTCTTCCACATGGGAGTAATCGGCGGCGGGCTGGACTACTCGATCACCCACCCCAGGCGCGACGCCGCCGCCGCGCAGGCGTACCAGCGGGCGATGGCGATGCTCGACCGTATGCCGCCGCGAAACGTCTCCGCTTCGCGTATGGGTCCGCTCCACCTCGATACGATCGCAAACCGCTTCCCGAAGCTGAAGATCATCGGCGCTCACCTGGGTAACCAGGGAAACTATGAGTACTCCGCATCCGTCGCCCGCTGGCGTCATAACGTCTGGTTCGATATGTCCGGCGGCGAGACGATCGAACGGCACGCCGTCGAACGCAAACTCATCGGTACAGAATTCGGGATCGAGAAATTGGTCTTTGGTTCGGATTGCGGAATGGACGAGATCCGCGCACATATCGATAGATTTGAAGCGATGTTCGATCTGCTCGAACTTAGCGATGACGAACGCGAGCGACTCTGGTGGCGAAATGGCGCGGAGATCTACGGACTCGAAAC
>JBDUAL010000015.1:0-11583 GCA_040004685.1 Anaerolineaceae bacterium
AGCGTGGCCGCAGTCTGCAAGATGCTGCCGCCGCCCGTGATCAGGTCATCGATGATGAGGCAGCTCTGTCCGCGCACGTAGATCCCTTCGATGACGTCTGCCTTAGCTGCCGCCGGCGGGTGGATGTAGATCATCGGGCAGCCCACGTTCAAGGAGAACGCCGTAGCCACGTGCAGACCGCCAAAAGGAACGCCGGCCACGAGAGTGAACGGCTGGACGTGGGGGTTCTTCATTGAGAGCAGCGCCTTGAGCTCTTCTTCAATGATTTTCGCGCAGCGGGCGAGCGCCTTGGGATTGCTGATCAGGCGCCGGAGGTTCACGTAGATCGGCGAATGGACGGCGGTGCGCCCGAGGGTGAAATCGCCGAACTCGATGGCATTCAGCTTCCAGAGTTCTTCGGCAAGCCAGAGGTTGCCGGCGGGATTTGTGGTTCGAGTCAAAAGCGGTTCTCCACGAGACGTCTGGCGTCTTCGATTTCGATCGTCAGATTCTAAGACGGTAGGAACTCGGTTCGCCTATTTTCCGTCCATAGCCCTTCGCCCCCCAAGTCTACGACGACTGGCGCGGATGAGCAGGGAGATTCACAGGATTCACCGGCGGGCGGCCCGAGAGGACCGCGAGGATGTTCTCCGCCGCCATCTCCGCCATCTTCGACCGGGTGGCCAGGCTTGCGCTGGCGATGTGCGGCGTGATGATCACGTTCGGCAGGCTGAAAAGTGGATGTTCGAGCGGGAGCGGTTCCGGGTCAGTTACATCAAGGGCGGCCCCAGCAATCTCGCCAGCACGCAAGGCAGCCACCAGCGCATCCTGATCGACCACTCTTCCGCGCGCCGTGTTGATGAGGATGGCGGAGCGCTTCATCAGTGCGAACTGTGGCCCACCCATCAGCCGCTCAGTCTCTGCAGCCAGAGGGGTATGCAGCGAAACGAAGTCCGATTGGCGGAGCAAGTCCGCGAGGGGAACGCGCACCACCCCAAGTGCCGCCTCGATCTCTGGCTTCGGTGTGCGACTGGAGTAGAGGACGCGCATCTTGAAGCCCGCCGCCCGCCGCGCCATTGCCGAACCGATCTCTCCAAGCCCGACGATGCCTAGAGTCGCGCCGAACACATCTTGGCCAAGGAACGCGGTAGGCGACCAGCTTCGCCAGCCCCCACCGCGGGTATCCCGGTCGCTTGCCACCACGTTGCGCGCCGCCGCCATCAGAAGCGCAAACGCCATATCGGCTGTGGTCTCGGCGAGGACACCGGGCGTGTTCGTCAACCACACTCCGGCGGCGGCCGCGAGTGACGGATCCACATTGTCGTACCCAACCGCCATGTTGGCGATGATGCGGAGCCTCGGGCTGGAATCGAGTAGTGGCCCATCGATGCGATCCGTAACCATCGACAGCACCGCGTCCGCTCCTGCAAGGGCCGCACCAAGCGCTTCGCGTGTCGGAGGCAAATCGCCGGGCCAAACCTCGACATCGTTCTCCCCGGCCCGTAAACGTTCGAGCGCGCGGCCAGGAGGAAACCGGGTGACGAAAATGCGGGCCATCTCCGCAGTCTGACGGGCTTGGATGTGAGGCGAAAGCACGCGATCCGCTGTCACTTTGCAGCCTACTCGCTCAATACTGGGAGCAGCGGCCATTGCCGCGCGGAGGCCGGGATGACCACGACTGCTACCAGCGGCCAGGCGGCTGTTGCCACGCTCGCGCAACCGGCGCACGTTTCGCCGTCTGAGTCGGTCCTCCAATCGATGTACGAATCGGCGGCGCGGCTCAGTCTTGGCGCTGACGTCGTGGACCTCCTCAGAACATCGTGGCGCGAAATGCGAACCCAGCTCCCCGTGCGCATGGACGATCGCAAGCTTCGGATTTTCGAAGGCTACCGGGTACAACACAACGGCGCGCGCGGCCCGTACAAGGGCGGCGTCCGATTTCACCCCCTGGCCGACCTGGATGAGGTCCGCGCCCTGGCGATGTTGATGACCTACAAGTGCGCCCTCATGGATCTGCCGTTCGGCGGTGCAAAGGGCGGCGTTATGTGCGACCCCGCGCGCATGAGCGAAACCGAGCTGAACCGCCTGACGCGCTCCTACACCCAGCACGTCGGCATGATCCTCGGTGTCAACCGCGACATTCCAGCCCCGGATATGGGGACGAACGCTCAAACCATGGCCTGGATGATGGATGCCTACGGGCAGCGGTACGGCTACACGCCAGGGATCGTCACCGGGAAGCCGGTCGAACTCGGCGGGAGTTACGGGCGTGAACAGGCCACAGGTCGCGGCGTCGCAACCTGCATGCGTGAATACGCGAAGCTCGAGAAGCAGGCGCCCCAGGACATCCGCGTCGCTATCCAGGGGTACGGCAACGTCGGTTCGTGGACAGCCCGGCTCGCCAGCGCGATGGGCTTCATTATCGTTGCCGTTAGCGACGTCAAGGGGGCTATTCACGACCCTGCTGGACTAACGATCGCCGAAGTGGACCGCTGGTTCTCGGTAGCAGGCAGTGTCGCAGGTTTTTCAGGCGCCGAACCAATCACCAATGAACAGCTGCTCGAACTTGATTGCGACTACCTGGTACCCGCCGCCCTCGGCGAGGTCATTACCGAAGGGAACGCTCAGCTGATCAAGGCACGCCTGGTCATTGAAGCAGCGAACCACCCCGTCACCCTGGCCGGAGACGAGATCCTCACTGCGCGGCAGATTGTCGTGCTCCCGGACATCATGGTGAACGCCGGAGGTGTGACCGTGTCCTACTTCGAATGGACGCAGAACATCCAGCAGTTTCGTTGGTCTCTGGAGCGCGTCAACACGGAGCTCGAATCGCGCATGGTTGGGGTGTTCAGCGAACTAATGGCCCGGTCCGCTAAAGATAGCGTGCGGCCCCGCCAGGCAGCGTTTGACATCGCTGTCGAGCGGGTCGGCAAGGCGATCGTGCTGCGCGGCTTCGTCTAACCAGGAGCTGGCGTGCGCGTTCTGTCCGACCGGAGCGAAGACCCACGTTCAGTCGGTTACGCGTCCATACGGCCGCACGAGCGCGGGCGAAGCTCGGCGCACCGGACGGATGCGCATGCCCTGCGGGCGAACGAACTGCCCCGGCCGAACCACAAACGATACTCAGCGCGCAACCCGAGCCTTGAGCGCTACTGCCTCTGGCAGTTCGAGCCGATGGAGCAGCTCTCGCCACTCGGGGGCGCGCGCAAAAAGCGGCGCCAGGACCGCTAGTGCGCGCTCAACCTCACCCACCGCCGAAAGCGAACGCACGCCGAACCAGAAGGTCTGCTCGTCGGACGGCGCCAGTAGCATCGCCTCTTCGTAGCGCGCGAACAGAAGGTCGATGTCTTGCGCTGAACCGTCTTGGGGCGCTGCCATGAGAATCCCGGCGCGGCGGATGTCGACGAGTTCCGAGAGCTTTCGCAACGGCTCGGCATCGTTGTCGATACGTAAGTCCCAGGTGGACGAAAGTGGGCCCGGCCCGCGAACGAGAATGGCCGCGGACTGGCAGCCTCGGATGTCGCCGCCTTCGGTCTGAGCGGCCTGGAGCGCGACCAGCAGGCGCGACGCCAGCGGCCCCGCGCTCGCTTCGAAAGCCGCAGCCATCGCGGCGGGAACGCGCTCGGTGAGCATCATGTTCGACTGGACGCTGTAGTTCGGGCCCGCTCGGTGTCCGGCAAATGGGATACAAGCGTCGCCAGTGTGGGTCGCCGATTCCCCGTTCGCGGCGATGACCGCCACCTGGCGGCGGCCCGGCATGCTGTCTGCGGCAATAACGGCGGTGAGGGCGTCTTGAGCTTCCAACCCCGTCTCCAACAACGCGAGGAGCTGCGGACCGAAGTTGATGTTCGCGAACGACTGGGTGGCGACGGCGCCGACGCCCGCCTTCACCCAAGGCACAATCGCCCCGACGGCGGGTTGATGCGTTTGGACAGCAACTCCGAGTTCGCCGGTTTCAGGATCACGGGCAACAATCGAATAGGTCACGGTGGCCTCCGGAAGCGATCTGCGCAGAGGCTAGCACAGGGGTTCGCGTTGGTGGTTGTTCGCCAAGGGGGATCAGTTTTCCCAGTAGCCCTACCGCCGCGCGGAAACAACCCCGCTCGCCGCCGCAGCCAGCGCCACGCCCGCCAGCGCTCCCAGCCCAACGTAGAGCCAGACTGGCCGGTCGTCGTCTCTGGCAGGCGGTGCAGCCTTCGCCGCGACAGCCTGGCTGGTGGCTGCTGGCTGCACAACTGAGGCTTTCACATCTTTAACTGTGCTGACGCCACTCACTGAGCCGACGAACTTGCCATCGCCGACGACGATCACGCCGACCATGCCCGGATGGAGAATGCAGGCGTACGGGTAGAGGCCGGGCTGATCGAACTTCTGCTCGGTCAGCGACTCCTTGGAAAGCGTACCCGAACTTCCCCAGCTAAGACCGTTGATCTGGTGTGGGCTGTCATCGTTGTTTCGGAACGTGACTTTCGTGCCAGGCTCAACGCGGAGTACCGTGGGAGTAAAGCAGAAGCCCTGCATGAACACCGCGTCTCCGTTTGCCTCCCGGCCGGTCGTGTCGTGGCACCCGCCGCCGCCGGCGAGGGCAGGGAACACATGTCCACCTGCAAGTCCCACGCCCGCAGCCGCGGCGGTCAGGAGCACAACGGCGTCCAGCGTCCAGGTCGTGGGTATCCGCAGTCGTCGCAACATCGTCGTCTCCCAGGTGCAGGAATTCTCAGGCGCACCTTCTATCCATCTCTACACCGCTGAGGCGCCGCCGGTTCCCTACGGCAGGGAGTTGGCGATTTCGAGCGCTTGCTCCAACGTGCCATCGATTTCGAGGCGGTAGTTCGTGCCTCCCGGTCCGCGCCAGACGAGCGTGTTCCGGCTCACCGTGCGCTCCGAGCCTGCGACTGGCGTTCCGCTGCGTCCGATGAAGCGAACGAAGTGTGGTCCGCCGCTGATCCAATAGGCCGGCCTGCCCTGTACCGTCGACTCCCCCAGCCGGACGGTCCCCTTGTCGAACAGCCCCTTCTCGAAGAGACCCGGCCCTGACGGGTAAGGCGTGGGTGTTGACTGCGGCACCGACTTTTCGAAGACGCCCTTGTCAACCACGAGGTCACGCACCTGCCAGAGGGCGAATCGGCCGTAATCAACTACGATCACCGGCGTCCCCGCGTAGTCGATCGTGTAGATTCCTTGCAGACGTTCTCCACTCACCGGCAGCTGAGGATCGAAGCCTCCACGGTCGCGCGCGCCAAGCAGCGTGGTGGGAGTCGCGTAAGAATCCAGCGGCTGTTCGGGTGGAAAAGCCGTAGGCCTGACTCCCGGAACCGGCGTTGGGAGAATGTGGATCTGCTCGCCCTCAACCGCCAGCCCGAGGAAATCGGCGACCGCTTCCCGGGCGTCTCGCCAGGTGATCATCACGGCAGCGAACGTGACCAGCACGAGGGCTGCGGCGCCAAGAGCACGCGGCGCCAGCCCTCGGTGCGCCCCTACGGCAGGTTTCGGCGCGACGCCAGCGCCGATTCTTGCGAGCACCGCAGTGGCGAGTTGCGGGGTCGCCGGATAAGCGAACGCCCCGGCGGCTCGTGTGAGCAGTTGTTCTTCGAAGTTCATCGGCTCCTCATTCATCGCGCACGCCTCCTCCAAGCGCTTCCGATCGAAGCGACGGATACCGCGCCTCGATCACCCCACGCAGTCGCCCACTGGCACGGCTCAAGCGCGACTTCACGGTCCCCGGCGCCTTGCCGATCGCGAAGGCGATCTCACGCTCCGGCAACTCGAGGAAGTAGCGCAGGTAGAGCACCACGCGGTCTTCGGCGCCCAGTTCATTGACGGCATTCCAAAGCTCCTGCTGTCCTTCGCCCGCGAGCGCCGCCCGGTCTGCCGGCGGCTCGGACGTTGCTGTGGCCCACCCCAGGCGTTCGAGGAGACCACCCCGCCGCTTCCGCGCGCGCACTTCGTTCAAGGCAAGATTCGTAACAATCCGCAGCAACCATGGGCGGAACGGCTCATTCGGGCGGAACTGGCCAAGCCCCTGGTAGGCGCGTACGAACCCCTCCTGCGCGACGTCCTCCGCAGTCGCCCTTTCGCGCACGACCAGATACGCCGCCCGAAAGGCGACCTGCTCATAACGGGTTACCAGCTGCCCGAACGCCTGCTGGTCGCCGCGCTGCGCAAGCAGAACGAGCCTCTGCTCGGCCGGATCGTGTTCCACCTGCCTGTTTTACACCGCATACGGTCGATCGGTTCCACTAACGACTGCCAGGAAACAGCCAACCATTTATCCGGTCGTTCACCAGGTTCGGATGGACACCGAGATGGAGAGCACCGACACGGATGTCGCGGAAGTGGCGCTCAAACGGTAGGCTCCGTTGCGCGAGCGTGGCGCCAAGCGCGAGAGACATCTGGTCCACCGCTCGCAGCACAGCTCGAGTGGCAACCATGCCGCTCGCCCAGATGCCTGCTTCTTCGGCGGGCGTCCACGGGCGCGCATCGGCTACGCGTTGATCCGAGTCGTTGGCAACTCCACGCATTGCGGCGAGGGCAACGAACAACTCGGCATAGGCATCCGTCATGCAGGCGCGCACCGCCGGGAAACGTGCCGCCGGCTGGCCCGTCTGGTTGGCGCGGCCGTCAGTGACGTATTCGCGCGCCCGCTCGAACGCAGTCATTCCGCAGCCCGCCAGCGAGACGGCCGACCGCGAGTTCGAGAGCGCCCATCCCGGTTCCGCGTAGTAGGACGAGCGAGCCCCGAAGCCGGGCTTCAAACGATCCGGGTCGAAAACGTACGCCATCACCTGGGAGCTCGGCACACGCAAGCCTTCGACCACGACGGTATCAGTCTGGGAGGCACGAAGGCCCACCGCATCCCACGTTTCTTCTACGCTTACTTCGGGACGATCGAGCGGAAAGTTGACGAGCCGTACATGGAACTTGCTTTCGGAGCCTGCAGGCGCCTCGGGCGCTGGGCCGGGAAGGAGGACGTTGGAACGCATCCAGCCCGCCTGCTTCCAGCCAGTGGCGAACGGAAACCGCCCGTTGATGACGAGGTGATCGCCGTCCACCAGGCTGCCGGGCACCGGCCCAACTGTGCCACAGAACGCAATCTCGCTCCGGAGGAGGGCAAACGCGTCCGGAAACGGTTCGTTCGCCCGGGTGCTGAGGTCCCAAAGTTGGCTGTCGTAGTTCGCGAAGATCCAGACCGTGCAGAGGTCTGCCGCGCCCATCGCGGACCAGAGATCCACCTTTTCGACGGACGACAGCTCATCGCCTCCAAGCGCCCGCGGCAGAGACCAGCGCAGCGCACCGGCCCTTCGCAGCGCCTGGATGTTCTCGGCGGGAAGCGACGCGCTGCGATCCGCCTGCTCGCTATTCGCACGCAGCAAGTCGAGCGCGGGTTCCAGCCGGGCGCGGGCCGCTGTCGAATCTTGAGTGGTCATGGTCGCGCAGTATACGGCGGACAGCCCAACCTCCACGGCTTGACGTCCGGGACCGAGGTGGCCCGAACCGTCGAGACACCGGCGCGGCGCGTTGGACTATTGTTGGTAAAAACGAAAAAAGGGCTCTTCGCGGAGCCCGTTCTTCGTTGCTGCTCGTCTGCAATTAGGCCAGGCGCAGTGCGAGCGCCCCGAGCAGGTCCAGGTGGATGCCCGGGCCCATCGTGGTCGTCATAGTGACGCTGCGGATGTACTGGCCCTTCGCTTCCCTCGGCTTCGCGGCATTGATCGCTTCAATCAGCGTCGCCATGTTGTCGCGAATCTTACTGTCGTCGAAGCTCACCTTGCCGAGCGGAACGTGGATGTTCGCCAGCCGGTCGAGACGAAACTCGACGCGGCCCTGCTTGGCATCCTGCACCGTCTTGGCGATGTCTTCGCCGGCCACAACCGTGCCTGAGCGCGGGTTTGGCATCAGGCCGCGAGGACCAAGAACGCGGCCAAGCCGACCGACCTTGCCCATCATTTCGCGGGTGGCGATTGCCACGTCGAAGTCGGTCCAGCCGCCTTCGATCTGCTTGATCAGGTCATCACTACCGACGAAGTCAGCTCCGGCGTCGCGGGCGATGCTGGCCGGTTCGCCTTCGGTGAAGACGAGGACGCGGAGCACTTTGCCCAGGCCGTGCGGAAGCACCGTGCTGCCGCGGATCTGCTGCTCAGCGTGGCGCGGATCCAGGCCTGTTTTGATGTGCAGCTCGACCGTCTCATCGAACTTTGCGGGGTGAATCTCCTTGGCCAGCGTAATCGCTTCGTCCACGGAGTAGAGCTTGGTCTTGTCGACCCTGGCAGCGGCTTCGATGTAGCGCTTTCCCTTGGTTGGCATGGCTACACTACCTCGATGCCCATCGAGCGGGCGGTGCCTTCGATGGTCTTCATAGCCTCTACAAGGCTGTTCGCGTTCAGATCGGCCATCTTCGTCTCGGCGATCTTCTTTATGTCGCTCACCTTCACCTTGCCGACTTTCGCCATCCGCGGATTGCCACTCCCCTTGGAGATGCCAGCAGCCTGCCGCAGCATGTCCGCCGCGGGCGGAGTCTTCAGCACAAAGTTGAACGATCGGTCTTCAAAGATGGTGATCTGGGCCGGGATAATCTGCCCAACCAGGTTCTGCGTGCGGGCGTTGTAATCCTTGCAGAATTCCATGATGTTCACGCCGTGCTGGCCGAGAGCCGGGCCTACAGGCGGGGCCGGGTTCGCTTTTCCGGCGGGGAGCTGCAGCGTTACCACTGCGCGGACTTTCTTTGCCACTTTGGGCTCTCCTTGGTGTACTAGCGGCGAGCCTTGCGACGCGCCTCCACGTATTCAGGTCCTAGGCCTGGAAAGCCTGGGGCCGCAAGCGCGCCGAAATGACGGGCGCGAACAGCGATTATCGCAGCACCGCCGGGTAACGAGCAAAGCGCCAACGGGCCCCTAAACGCCCAGCGAGCTTTTGCCAGGCAACGAACCACCGGCGGTGCGCCGCTCCGAACCGCCTTCCAGCTCAGTGACTTAGGGCTCGTGACTCAAAGTCGGTAAAGCGGCAAGAATGACTGAATGCCGCGGGAGCGATACCCTGCCAAGGTGAAGCTGAAAATGACATGGCTGTTCGCGGCCGCCCTGCCCATCGCCGCCGCCGCCTTCGCCGCCTGCGGCGATGGGCCGGACAAGACCACGCCGACCGCAGCGCAGGGTACGAAGGCCGCCACCACCGCGCCCGGCGCTACCGCGGCTGGCAAGACTGCCGCCTCCGGCGTAACCGCTGTCACGGAGAAGATCGTTTTGAAGAACCCCATTACTACCCCGAGCGGCCTCAAGTACGAAGACACCAAAGTTGGCGCCGGCGCTACCCCGCAGACCGGCCAGCGCGTGACCGTCCACTACACCGGCACGCTCCTCGATGGGACGAAGTTCGATAGCTCGCGGGACCGCGGCACGCCGTTCACGTTTGTCATCGGCACCGGCTCCGTTATTAAGGGCTGGGACGAAGGCGTCGCCACCATGAAGGTGGGCGGCAAGCGCAACCTTTCGATCCCCGCAGCCCTGGCCTACGGTGCGCGCAGCCCCGGCGCAGGTATCCCGCCAAACTCGGATCTGCTGTTCGAAGTGGAACTGCTCTCGGTCCAGTAGCCTCAAACCACCGCGAACCCTACGAACCCGTGAAATAAACCGCGCCGTCAGCTACCCAGGCATCGATCACACGTCCGATGCGCTTGCCGGCCCGCGAGATCCGCACAGCTACTGCGCGCGTGGATTCGCCCCCGCTCGGCGCCAGCTTTCCCACCTGACCTCTTTTGACGCCAGCTGCGTAGCGTTCGTATTCGGCCATCCGCGCGGCCAGCGGTGAGCGCTTGGCCGGTGCGGGCGGGGCCTTCGATGCGTCAAGTACTGTAAATGTTGCCATGCCGCCTCCAACCGCTGAGTCGCTCGCAGTCTAACCCGTCGTGTGCATCCGCGTGTGGGGCGATGTTCGTTGCCGGGCTGCTACAATCCTTCGCATGAACGAGAAGGCACCGCTGCGCCCCACCTTCACAGGCGTCCATTTCTGGGTTTCGGAGATGGCCGCAAGCCTCGCTTTCTACCGCGCGATCGGCTTCTATATCCCCGATGGGGCCGAGGCATCCGAATTCGTGGATTTGGAAGTCGCCGAAGGCGTGGTGTTCGCGTTCGGCACCCATACGCTGACCACGGGATACCACGCAGGATTCGTGCCGTCCGCCGGTCGCGGCGCCAACTACCTCCAGTTCGTCCTCGATTCCCGCGAAGCGGTGGACGCGTTGTACGGGAAGCTCACGGGCGCCGGCTATCTGAGCCACCTCGCGCCAATCGACGCTTTTTGGGGTGCGCGCTACGCCGAGGTGCTTGATCCCGATGGGAACGCAGTCGGCTTCCAAAGCCCCCGGGTGCCTCCGCCGATCGTCTGATTCCTTCGCGCCGCAACCCCCGCCGGCGAATAGCCCACTCCCTCGAATGCAATAGACGTTCCTCCCTCGAGCGGTTGCAGAGTTTGGTTAGCGCGTGCTAAAACTACTGCGGGCCGCGCTGGACGGCGTGTCCGCTCCACACGTCCGCCGGCCCTTACCCCTCCCCCACTCCCAATTTATCCACACCGCGCAACAGTGCTGCTGTACGCTTCTCGTCATGCGAAAGTTCACCGTCGCCTGTTGCCAATTGCGTGCGCGCGATATCGAGGACGCTGAGGCCAACCTCCAAAATATCCTCCGCGCTCTCGACGAAGCTGGCGCTGCGGGCGCCGACCTGGTGTTGCTCCCCGAGTGCTCTTACCCGGCTTACTACCTCAAGGATCGCCGCCCGTACGCGCGCGCGGGCGTTCGTCCCTACAGCGAGATCACGGAGTTGCTTGCCGAAAAAGCGCGCAAGTACAGCTTCTGGTTGGCCGCCGGCCTCGTTGTCCCGAAATCTTCCCGTGGCCTGACCAATAGCGGCGTTGTCTTCGGACCGGATGGCGAGATCCGCGGGCAGTACGACAAGAGCTTCCTTTGGCATTTCGATACTCAATGGTTCGCACGCGGCGCTCAGTTTCCCGTTTTCGACACAGCATTCTGCCGCGTCGGCATCCTCATCTGCGCTGACGGCCGACTACCCGAGATCGCCCGGTCGCTGGCGCTGAACGGCGCGGAAGTCATCCTCGACCTCACGGCCTGGGTCGCCTCTGGTCGCGAAACGGCAAAACTTTCGAACATCCAGTGTGAGTACATGATGCCCGTTCGCGCATTCGAAAATGGAGTCTGGGTGGCTGCCGCGGACAAATGGGGCACGGAGGACGGCAGTATCGTCTACGCTGGCCGCTCCTGCGTGATCGACCCTCTCGGCGTCACCCGCGTTCGCGCCCCCAGCGACTGCGAAACCGTACTGGTCTACGAAATCGACCCGATTGCTCAGGCTGAACTGGTGCAGCGCCGCCCTGGGCTTTACGGCATCCTGACAAGGCCTACCGCGTCGCTTCCGGTCACCGAACTACTCGAAGACGCACTCGTCCCGTCACGCGACAATCGGCGCGTCGCCATCGCCCCGGGCCTTGAGACCTTTGATGCGCGCGCGATGCTGGAACGGTTTGAAGGTCTGCGCCAGCAGGACGCCGACCTGGTGGTGTTCCCTGGCATGGCCGCACCTGACGGCTGGCAGG
>JBDUAL010000313.1:0-3427 GCA_040004685.1 Anaerolineaceae bacterium
CGACTCGGAAAGACTTTTCCTTCCTGGCGCCGATTTTGTCGATCGGTGGCTTCTGGGCAGGCTCCTCCCGGCCCGGTAGTTCGCTACACCACGCGATTCGTGGGCGTCACCCCGCCCGCTAGCCAGTTCGAGATCGTCGAGCAGGTGCTCGAGTACGCGCGCGGGGCTGGCAGCGCCTTCCATTCGCACGGCGGTCCCGTGTTTGTCACCGTTATTGAAGGCGAGATGACGTATCGCGAACTTGGCAAAGAGGGCGTTGTCGTGAAGGCGGGAGGGACGTACAGAGAGTTGCCGGGGCAGGTCATTGATGCCAGCAATGCGGGCCCGGAGAGGGCGCGCGTAGTAGCCGCGTTCCTGCTTCCTGCTGGAGCCGTGCTGACGACACCCCATCCGGGCGTGATCCCTGCCACGGTGGGTCCCAAGGTTCTCGGGCTAACCCGCAGCCAGGTTACGGCTCCTGCCGCCACCTTCGATGTCGTCCAGATTATCCAGGACTTCGCTCCCGGTGCAGCCGCGCCGGTCCACAAGCACGGCGGGCCGGGCCAGATCACGGTCTTCGAGGGCACCATTACGCAGCGCGAGGGGGCGAAGCAGACGGTGTACCCCGCTGGCTCGGGCTGGCTTGAACCGCCCGATGAGCTCGGATCGCCCGCCAACCTTGGGAGCGTCCCTGCAAGCCTCGCCGCTACGTTCCTCCATCCGGCGGGGGTTGCCCTGACCACTATCGTCGGGACTCCCGGCGCGCCCAACACCGGGACCGGAGCGGTGGCGGAGCGGACCCAGTGGCAGCTGCCAGTGGGCGGGCTGTTCATCATCATCACTCTGCTTGGCACAGCGGTGATCATAGGGTCACGCGCAAGGAGGTAGCGCTCCAGACGGTGCTGTCAGCCGGTTCGCCCGGCTGCGGCATCGATGCGCGAGGAATGCCGCGTCACGCCATTTCGGCCGCGATATGACGGAACCGGAACACGCGAGAGAGATCGACCGCCTCGGGATGCCGGGGGCCGGTCCCGATCGAGCGCTCCGGTGAGGGCCCCGGCCTGGACGGCGCGAATCCCCATTACGCCTACCCCGTGCCGCATGGCCGCAACCTCAATCTCCCGTGGCCGCGGTCAAAGGTTCGGGGTTCCATCGCCGGAGCAGCGCAGACAGGACGCGATTCACGATGGGCGGACTGGGTGATCGCGACCATGCGTTCGCGATTGGTGCAGGGGCGCCGAGTCGCGCTAGCTGCCGGCGCTGGGCCATACTGGCGAGCCTACGGAGGTGCGTTTCGATGGCAGAACAGCGCATGTTTGGTTTGTGGAGCAGTCCGGTGACGGCGAAGAGCCTCTCGGTAGCCTTGCGGTTAAACGAGCCGTGCTGGGACACCGATGGGCGGACGCTCGGATGGGTCGAAGGGCGTTCGGACCGCGGCGTGCTTGTGGTGCGCGAAATCGAGGATGGCGCCACGCGCGACCTCACGTCCGACATCTCGGTGCGCGCGTTCGTGGGCTACGGAGGCGGCGATTTCACGCTTACACACGGGGCGGCGTACTTCGTAGGGCAGGCGGACCAACGGATCTACCGGCAGGCGCTTTCGGGCGGAGCGGCCCGGCCGATCACCCCCGCGTTCGGAGCAGCCTCATCACCGACAGTTTCGCCGGACGGCAGGTGGGTAGCCTACGTCCATACCTACGAAGACGTCGATGCCATCGCCGTTGTGGATTCGGAAGGAACGCACTGGCCGACGCGGTTTTCGGAAGGTCGCGACTTCTATATGCAGCCGGCCTGGCACCCGAGCGGCGACCGCCTGACCTGGGCCGAGTGGGATCACCCCAACATGCCCTGGGATGGCTGTGAACTAAAGGTCGCCAACATTGCTTACCCCGAAGGCGGGCTGCCTGTTGCGACCAGCACGGCTGTCGTTGCTGGCCGAAAGGACGTCGCGGTCTTCCAGGGCACCTTCTCGCCAGATGGAAGGTCGCTGCTCTACACCTCGGATGATACGGGCTGGGGACACCTCTACCAGCGTGACCTGGCAACGGGCAGCGTTACGCAACTCACGACCGGCGAGCGTGAATTTGGCGCGGCTGCCTGGGGGCAGGGCCAGAAGCGCTTTGCGGTTACTCGTTCAGGCGACGTCATCGCGACGGTGACCGAGGCCGGGTTCGACCGGCTGGTGAAGATCTCTGCGGGCGGTGGCGAAGAGTACTTGACCGAATTCCTGCCAGGCTTCGACGTTGTCGGACACCCGGCGACGAATGTGGCGAACGACCGTGTGGCGTTGGTGGCCAGCGGTGGTCGTCAGCCGGGGCGGGTATTGATGATCGACCTCGCGACCGCTACTCCGCAGGTGAGCGTAGTGCGCCGGTCCGATGGCGAGACCGTTCCGGCTTCGGCACTCTCGCAACCGCAAGCAATTTCGTGGACATCGTTCGATGGCGAGCAGGCGCACGGCCTCTACTATCCGCCGGCGAGCGAGCGGTTCGAAGGGACCGGGGCGCCGCCGCTGATTGTGCTCGTACACGGCGGACCAACGAGCCACTACGGTGCGAGCTGGACACCGTCCGCGCAGTTCTTCGCGACGCGCGGGTACGCGGTTCTGGCGCCGAATTACCGCGGAAGCACGGGCTACGGCCGCGCGTACATGCTCAAGCTGCGCGAGAGCTGGGGCATCTACGACGTACAGGATTCGAAGTTCGGGGCGCAGTCGTTGGCCGAACGAGGGCTGGCTGATGACGCCCGGCTGGTGATCATGGGAGGCAGCGCGGGCGGGTTCACCGTTCTCCAGTCCCTCTGCGAAATACCCGGCTTCTACAAGGCCGGGATCTCGATGTTCGGTGTGGCAAACCAGTTCACCTTGGCGAGCGACACCCACAAGTTCGAACAGCGCTACCTCGATTCGATGCTCGGGCCGCTCCCGCAGGCCGCGGACGTCTATCGCGCGCGCTCGCCGATCTTCCACGCCGAAAGGATCACTGACCCGCTGGCGGTCTTCCAGGGCGAAATCGACCGGGTGGTGCCGAAGGAACAGTCAGACAGCATCGTCGCCTCGCTTCGCGCGCGGGGGGTGCCGCACGAATACCACCTTTATCCTGGCGAAGGCCACGGTTGGCGCAAAAGCGAGACGATCGAACAGTTCTACGGGAGCGTGGAGGCCTTCCTCAAGCAGTACGTGCTGTTCGGCTAGGGCACGTCCCGCCAGAACATTTGGGCGCGGGCGACCGCCTGTTCGCTCGCGCTCTTGGCCGCCCACGCGGACAGTACGTAGGAAGGCAGCAGTTTTTGCGCGCTGGCCCAGGTGATTGGCGGGTTGTCGTTCATCGGGTGGCGTTCGAGCACTGCCACAAGGAATGAGAGCGAATCGCCGTTGTCCGTTTCATCGAGGACGACGCAGCGGATGTAGCCCGCAGCGCCGAGGAAGTAGGGGTCGCCATCACTGGTG
>JBDUAL010000314.1:0-3403 GCA_040004685.1 Anaerolineaceae bacterium
CAGCGTTCCTCTGCCCGTCGCGTTGAATGATTCTACTGCGCGGGACGAGCATGCCGGACAGAACGGCCGCGGTGGGAAGTAGACGTTGGCGCACGCGGTGCACTTTTGCAGCCGAAGGTTCCCGGCCTTTGCGCCGTCCCAGAAGTCTTGGGTTTCTGGAGTTGGCTGAGGGATCGGTTTGCGGATATCCGCCAAGAAGAAAGCCCTGCCTTTGTTGGAGTCCAGTCCCAGCAGGTGGGCGCCGGCTCGAGTTGCATACTGATCTCTACCGTGAACGTGAGGGTAAGGCAAGTTTGGCCGCCTAATATCCCCCCAACCGCGCTACGCTTGTCTTGCCCACGGCAGCGCGATCCGCTCGATCACCAGCGGGCCCCGCGCGATTCAATCTCGTGTTTGGACTCCCGTGGGCCGTCACTCTGACAGTTCGCTCACAGGTCGCCGCCAGGCAGCCGGCGCCAAAGCTCAGGCAGATCCGTACAGCGCCTCGCGCAGATTGATTCCCAGGTTCGTCCCATCCAACCGCAGATGCCGCCGATTGAAGCCCTCTGCGCGCACCGAGAGGCGCAAGTCAGACGGCTCCATGTCAGCGGGGATCGCGAAGCCCGCCAGTCCGGACCGATCCGTCGTCGTGCGCGCCACCATCCCGTCGCGGTGGTCCGCGATGATCAGCTCCGCGCCCGCTACAGGAGGCTGTTCGCCAGTCGTATCGGCGTCGTTGTCGAAGACTTGGACACGTGCCGTCCGTCCGTCCGGCTGAACTTCGATGGAAACGTCAAGGTCGCGCAGATAGACGAGCGGCTCCGTGGTTACCGCCGCCATGCCGTCGCGTTCCGGGATGCGCGCCGGGTTCGCGCGCAGCGAGGTGTCTTGCGTTGCCATTCCGTGGTCGGTCGTGACAATGAATAGGGTCGTATCGAACAGCCCCAACTCATCCATGTCGCCGAGCAAATGGCCAATGCGCACGTCCGTCTCGTCCAGTGCTTCACGAGCGCCTTCGTGATGGGGGCCGTAGTCGTGGGCCGCTGAGTCCGGCTGGGTCAGTTCGAGGTAGGTGAACTTTGGCGGCAGGTGCGTCTTATCGCGTAGGAGTTGGCGTGCTTGGCCGAGCGCCCGGTTGTCGATCTGGCCCATCAGCTTGTGGCCCTGGTTCTCAAGCTCCGTAAACCATCGTGGGCTGATCTGGTGTTCGGTCTCCTTCGTCAGCATGATCAGTTCCCCGCGGTCGCCCACAAGCCTCCGTTCGAGCGAAGCGTGATCCGCACCGCGCGTGCAAGGTTCGTTCACGGAGGCAGTCAGTGCTCCGCCCATAGCGCCGTCCCAATTTCCGTAGACTCGGTGGAACGCCTCGAAGAGTGTCTCCACGCCGTCTGCGAGGAAGTGCGCGGTGTCGAACTGCTGGCCTTGTGGCGAGACCGTCTCACGGCGGTCTCGCAGGTAGTAAGTGGGATTGACTATGTCGTGGTGGCCACTCCAGCAGCCCGTACCGATTGCGTTATGGCTGGGCCATGTGATGCTTGGAAAGTTCGTGATGCTGCCGTGCGCCAGCATCGCCCCTCCCGCAACGAGGCGGCGCAGGTTGGGGATCGCCACGGGGTCCGATTCCAGCCGATGCACGAGCTCGCCGTGTGCCTGGCCGTCCAGCAGAAAGACGAAGACACGGTCTGGGATCCCTGAATTGGGATCAAGGAGCGCTTCAAGCACGTGTCCATCCTGCCGTTTCAGGTAAACGTCCGACATCACTCCGCGCTCGCTTGATGTGCGGCCGCTGCCGTCCCTGCCGTCGATCAAAGGAAAGCCCATCGCCCGCGCAATCGTCGGCGCAATGTCCACCTGGCGTGATTCGGCGTCCACCCGGACGCCCTTCAAGACGCCTGGCCCACAAAATATCAGTGGCGAACGCGACTGGATAACATCGAGCGCACCGTGCTGGCCCGGTTGGCGACCATAGGCGTAGCTCTTCGGGTTGACCACCAGGTCGGGTGCGTTTGGGCTATCGAACAGCTGCGATAGACGCTCGTAGGCGTACGGGTAGCTGATCTGGGCAGGCTCAATGAAAGTCCCTTGCGGGTCATCTTTGTGGCGGCCTGCAGCCAACTCGTCAGCCAGCGCCGAGAGCGACCGATGATCCTGCCGCTCAAGCGGATTCTCGCCTACCACGCCGACCACCTCGTACTCGTAACCCGAAGTGGAGAAGCGTCGAATCCAGCGAACCATCCCCCGCAGGGCCCACGCCTCGTAGACCGTGGACCCATCGGTGGCGACGCGTACGGTCGCCACGAAGTCCGTCCACGCGCGGCCATCCTCCGTCGTCAGGAGTTTGAGGATGGCGAGATTGCCAGACTCCTCCTGGTTGCTATCGAGGCCCTGGCCCCCCGGCCGTTCGAGCCCGGCGAGCCCTTGCTGGAAAGTCGGGACAGTCACAGGAAAGCCTCCACAGGAATAGTCGGCGCATCGTATCACCAGCGCGTGAACCGCTGAGGTGCTACGCCGAACCGCGGCGAACCTTTCGTCACGAATCCCCGTTTAGATGCCACCCGACGAACGACGTCTCTGGCTCCACTTCCATCGCCCCCAGGAATTTGGCGGTCATGATGTATGCCCCAACGAGCAGGTTCACACCTACCACTCCAGCAACGGGCAGATGCTTTGCCAGCGCATCGTGGATCGGTTGCGCCGGATGGTCACTGGCCACCAGGGCATCGACGTAACCGAGAATGGCGCGCTCAAACTCGGTGAACAAGTCGCTCGCCTCCCACTCGTGGAGCGCGACAATGCGGTCGTCGCTCAGGCCGGCCTCGCGCCCGATACGTACGTGCTGGTGCCATTCGTAGACGCTCTTTTGCAGCAGGGCTGTGCGCAAGATGACGAGCTCACGGCGTTCCGGGTCCAGTCCGCACTGCGCCCAAAGCGGGTTCGCGAGGCGCAGGTAGCTTCGAAGCAACCCGGGGTTGTTGCCCATCGCCCCAAAAATGTTGAGCGGCGCGCCGTCGCCGCCGAGCGGCAACCTATCGAAGACGTAGTAAAGCTGTTCCGGGAAGTCGGCGCGTGCCGTCTTGGGTAGACGAGTCATGGAATCCCTCCTATTGCAGTCCTGCAGTGTAGTGCGTAAGGAACCAAGAGGAGGGGCCGACTCACTACCGCGGTTGGCGATCCCGCTCAGGAATAGGCACCAGCACGAACGACGCTCGCCGGATGTGGATCGAAACGACGGTGGCCACGGCGCACCCGCCCGTGAGCGCAAGTTGGCCCGCGCCCGCTGAGTAGCCGGTTGCAACGAGGAGGCCAGCCTCCAAACCGAACCAAACGAGGCCGGTCCACACAACCATTGGCGAAAGCCGCCATACGCCGTCGTTCATGCGGCGGGCGCCCAGCGGTCGAATTCGCGCTCGATCATCTTGATGAA
>JBDUAL010000315.1:0-3400 GCA_040004685.1 Anaerolineaceae bacterium
ACGAAATCGCCAGTTGGGCGAAGTCGCGGCACACGCCGGTGCAACTCCTGTAAACATCCATAGCCGTGGTGAGGGGCGAACTCGCTCCGGACTGCCACTTGATGCTGTCGTGCACGTAATCGCAAATACGTTGGACCCGCTGCCAGCCCGGCGTGATACCACCGAATAGTCGCCAAGCGTCATCGGCTAGCTCGTCCGAAAGGCAATACCGGCTCGGCAGCGTGTACACCAGAACCTCGTCAGGGAGGGATGCCGGTGGCTGTTCGGGCGCGGATTCATCCGCTTCATCCAGATCTCCAGAAACGTCAACAAGGGCGTCATACCGCAGCGACGACGGTCCGCATGGCAAGTCCATCCGTTGACAGAGGTTTCCATACATGTCCCGGTAACTGCGTCGTTCTGAATGCGGATTGAGAGTCCATTGTTCGTCGAGCACTTCCGTCCGGGCTATTCGGATGGGCTCAACTTGAAATATGGAGTGAGTGGGGAGATCCGCCAGGAAACTAAATTCGCATCCAACCCTAACCCGAAGCGCATCTGACATTGTTCGCAGTATGTCACAGCTTTGTTTCGCGCGGATGAAGTAGGGCCCACCCTCAGCTGTCACAGACGGCCGATTGCCGTCCCAGCGGTACGTGAAGATGCGAAATGCTCGTGCACGCGCGATCTTCATCAATTGGACACATTCCGGAAACAGCCAGCCATCAACAATCTACAACGAGGTGCCGCATGGCTGTGTATCGTTCCGTCCGAGTCCACTTGCCCGACCGCCCCGGGACGTTGTCAGCGATTGCCGCATCTCTTGCCGCCCACGGCGTCGATATCGTTCGGCTGGACGTCGTCTCCCATGAAGGACGCATGGTGGTTGACGATCTCTATCTGAGTGCCGATTCTCAGGACTCCATTGGCAGCGCGGTGGGCGGGTTCCATTCAGACGTGACAGTGCGCACTTTCGAGGGACCATCAGGAGACCCAACTCTGGTCCTCGGCGGGGCCGTGGCACTCGTGGCCGGAGCCGCCTCAATCCAAGATGCCGAGCTCGCCTTCGTGGAGGGCGCTCGCGTCCTTCTCCGTGGGGATGTGGCACTGTTGCTCGAGGCCCAAGGCGACGAGCTCCGCTGCACCGTCCCCAAAAACTCGGGAAGGACGTTAGAGGGGGAGACTGCAGCTGCCGCGTGGTGGTGCCTGAGACACTCGTCGGCTGTCGCGATCGACCTTCGGCCGCGTCCCCGACGGGTCGCCGGTCAACCGGAAGAGTCGTGGATGTCGTTGAGTTCCTGTGGGGACCGCATGGTAATCGCGGTGATTCGACAGATGAACATCCACTTTTACGCAGGTGAATTGGAGCGGCTCGTTGCGTTCGCACAAGCGACAGCTGCCGTGCTGTCGCTGCGGGCAGACTTTCCCACCCATGAAGACATCGTGGCATCCCCCGAAGGAGCGCTGCCGGCCAGCGCCGTGATCCTCGACGCTAGGGAGCCTGCGCCCCTGGCCTAACTATTGCTCTGAAGATCGCGCAATAGAAAGCCGTGACGATTGTGCTTGCGAGGTTCGGCCCAGGAACACGCCGCGTACTGGCCGTACGTCGTCGTAATCGCGGCCTCTTCCCACGGCCACGTAGCGTCCGTCGACGGGCGTTCCGGTGGTGGCGTCAAGCCCGACCCAGCCAGCGTCACGCTGGTACACTTCAACCCATGCGTGCATCGCCTCCGCTTCGATGCTTCCTTCCGCCGCTTTGCTGCTGAACATGTATCCGCTCACATAGCGGGCGCACCACCCGGCGTGTCGCAGCCAGGCAAGGAATACATGCGCGAAATCCTGGCAGACCCCCACTCCGCGCTCGATCACTTCCTCGATCGCTGTGCCTGCGTCCGTTTCGCCAATGCGATACTCGAGGCGTTGCGGGAGCCAACGCAGCGCCGCGTCAATCCCCTCCCAATCGCTCATTCCGCCGTCGTCCCATCCGATCGCCTCCACAGCGGCTAAGCGCACCCGCGCCGAGTCCCTCCGATACGCGTACTGCTCGTAAGGACGAATGCCCGGGTCCGGTTCATCAGGGCGGGTCTCTACTTCAGCGGTGAGGGAGAAAGTGGCGGCCCGATGAATAGTAGCCGTCTCCACCACGTCAACCTTGGTTCCCCAGGCATCGGTGTAGCTCAAGATCACGCGCCCCGGGTCCGCGACTGACGCGGCGCTAATGACCTCGAGACGCGGCCCATCGGAAGGGCATAGCCGTAACGCGGTGAGGCCGCCCCGCACCGCCGGGACGTAGACGTATTGCGTCCGATACGAGAGGTCAAGCCGCATCCGCGGCCGAACCAAAAAACGCATCTCCGAGCTGTCTGGAAAGGAGCGCCAGTGTTTGTTGGGCGTCGGCAAGAAACTCATGCAGCCCGTGGCTGAGGAGCGTCTCTGTTGATTCGTACTGCAGACGGCTGCGCAGCCCGGCTACGAGCCCCATGGAAGGATTGCGAAGCCGCGCTTCGGCACCTTCAGTCGCCATGTCGAGCGCGCGCTGGAGCGCAGCCACCGAGGCATGTAGCGATCGAGGAAACTCCTCCTCCAGCACTAAGAATTCCACCACCTGAGGGCCGTCTACGCTGCCCCCGTGAGTGCGCCGGAACGCTTCGTAACCGGAGACGCCACGCAAAACCGCCGCCCATTGAAACCGATCGATCGGTCCACCGATTTCGTCTAGTGAAGTCATGAGGAGGTGGTACTTGGAGTCGACGATACGGCTCACCATGTCCGCGCGCTCCAAGAAGACGCCACTTCGTAGCCAATACCAACCCTCATCATGCAGACAAGTCGATTCGGCCGTGCCGTGAAATGCCTGGCAACCGCGGCGAATGGTATCGCAGTAATCGTAAATACCATCGGCCAGGATTAGGTGAAGGTTGCGTTGGGCTGTCGCATGGTACAGCCGGTTGATGGCGACGAACGTCTCGCTGGATAGGTAGTCTCGCACGCCTTTCGCATTGTCCCTCGCGGCCGCCAGGCAAGAGACGATGGATGAACCGTTTTGACTATTTACGGTGAGAAAGTCGACTACGGCTTCTTCCTTGAATTCGCCATGAAGCGATACGTAGAGCTTGTTGAGGCCGAGAGTAGTGGTGAGTGCCTCCCAGGTATTTAGCGCACCCAACTCGTCGGCGCCGTTCGGCTCGAGTCGGCCGTGATACGCCACGTCGAGCAGGCGCGCGGTGTTCTCGGCCCGCTCGATGTGGCGGCCCAACCAAAAGAGTGACTCCGCTACGCGGCTAAGAAGGGCCATTCAACACCCACGTATCTTTGCTTCCACCGCCCTGCGACGAGTTGACAATGAACGAGCCATCATCGAGCGCCACGCGGGTTAGACCACCCGGGAGGACCCACGGTTCCCGGCCATCGAACACCACGA
>JBDUAL010000316.1:0-3399 GCA_040004685.1 Anaerolineaceae bacterium
TCAATGTCTGCCGGACGAGGGCGACCCCGATCTGACGCTGGCTGCAAATCAATTGCCGACTACGACATATTTGCGGCCTCCGGACGCACTCAGCCATTCGTGCGTCATCCGTCGCACTTAGAATTTCGTACCCGAGTGCGTCACGTTCGCGCTAATCCTTAAACGACTTTCCCGCGATCATGGCGCCGTGGCAGGTCGAAGGTGCTTCGCCAGCTCCTTGCAGGGGTCGGATCGCTCGGCGCGTTCGGTGATCACGTAGGCATCGAAATCGGTCGCGAACTCGGGCACCGAACTGTCGTCACGCTCCAGCACGCCGATGCTAATCGCGCCGCGCGCCTCTTCAGCAGGCAACCAGAATCGAGCCCCAACGTCGCGGCGCACATGACCGTTACCGGCTAGGAGGACGACGCCCCGGTCGGCGTAAGAACGGATCGACTGGGCCATGACGATGTCGCGCGCCATCTGCGCGCGCGCTAAGGCCGGCAGAGCGTCGGCGGGGAGCTGGTTGCAATGGCCAATCGCGATTGCGTCCTCGTGCTTGCGCCGGAAGTCGGCGGGTAGCGCGTCGAGCCTTAGTGCGCTGCGTGTCGCCGGATCAAACAGGGCCGGCCAGCCGTTGTTCGCCACCCGCATCGCCTCGCCGCGCGACAGGTTCGCAGCGACAATCGGTAGATCATATTCGAGCGCGAGAGCCACGAACGGACGGTAGGATTCCCAGCGCCAGTCGCCACTGCCCTTGGCTTGCGCGATAAGGTAATTGGCGTCCGCTGGACGCTCGCGCCGGGCGCGTTCGATGTCAGGCTGACGTTCTCGGTCGAACTGCTCGAACGCGATGGCCGGACGAGACCCTCGCACTACCCATTGCCGCAAGGCCGCGGCACGCAGCGCGTGCTGTACGGCATTGTCGTGTACCTCGCCAAGCAGCACGATGCTGTGGCCTTGCATCGCCTGCACCAGTGCACCGGGATTTGGGTCGAGCTCGAGCGGCGCCGAAATAGCGGCGGCAGCGGCGGTGAGCGAAAGTAGGCAGGTGGCAATTCGCGGTCCTAGGATCGCTTGGGTCATGTGCGCAGTATACGTCGACCTGCGCCATGCACTTATAACTTTGCTCTAAGGGGCTCCAATTTTTCAGCGTCTCAGGAAACAGGGTTTTTCAACAGAATTGACCCGAAGCAGTCTTCCGATGTCCCGGAAAGCTGACATCGCGATGAGCCGCCGCTTTCCGGTACGCCAACAAATCAAGACAGCCAGTCGCGCACCGCATTGCTTGACCCCCTGAGGGGAGCGGCGTAGCGTCGCATTTTCCGTTCCAGTCATCCACTCGGGAGTGCCCAGATGCTGCGGAATGCAGTACGTGCGCTCGGCTCACGATGCGGCTGTCGATGCTAGTGCGGGCGGATGAGGTAATAGAGTAGTAGCCCGGACCGCGATCACTGTTGCCGTAAGCGCCATACCGACAACCCACTTCGGCGATTGCCAACACCGATGGCCGGTCTTGGGCGTCGTCGTTGAGCGAAACGTGGGCTTGAATGTCCGGTGAAGGTGAAGTTTCTCGAGCCACTCAGAGGACCGGAAGTGCCGATGGCGGGTGCTCAGTCGTCGGTGCCGAACGTCGGGTCAGGATCGCAGAGTTGCCGACGCAACTCGAACGTCAGGAATGCGCTGGAGACCTGCCGATCAGCGACAGGCCGCCAACCGGCGCTGTCGACCCATTCCGGTCTTCCGGGTTGGCGAGAAGCGGTCATCTGCGCCGGATGAACTGGGCACGAGCATTAAGCCGGGCGCTTTCGCTCGCCCTTGGGCACTGTCTCACGCGGCGGCGCTTCGATCAGCTCAACGGCACGCCGCTGAAAATCGGCGCAGCCGGCTCCTGAACATGCGTTTCGTTCAGCTGGGGTTTTTCACCTCAGCCCGAAAGAACTGCTCCCACGTATCACCATATAGGCCAGGCCCCGCGCCTCCAAACAGCACAGCGTGCTGGCGACCGCTGTCGTAAGCCATCGCGGCGAAGGCACGCCCGCCCGGACCGATGTCCTGACGCTGCGTCCAGTGGCGTCCGTCCCATTCCCACGTGTTCTTGAAGAACGTCGTGTCGTCCTTTCCGCCGTAGAGCAGCATCGTCGTACCGTCATATACAAGGACGCAGCCCGTTCGTGGTTCCGGACCCGTGTCCGCTACGCGGGTCCAGACCGTACCGTCGTACTCCCACGTCTCGTTGAGGTACTGCGACTTCACGTGCTGCTGCGTCTCGGTCGTGTAGTAACCCTGTTGAAACCACGAACCTGGGTGCCACACTTGAACCTGAACCTGGACAGTTGCCTGGTTCATGCCATCCACGAGCACAATGCGGTCACGCGCGCTGTAGTAGTCCATGCCGTGTCCACTGCGTTGCGGCGGGCCGCTGTCCGCTTCCTGCGTCCAGGTCGTCCCGTCCCAGGCCCACGTATCGCCGAAGAAATTCGATCCGTTGTCGCCACCAAAGAGAACCACGCGGCCGCGAAGCGAGTCGTAGGCTAGGGCATGTCCGCCCCGCGCCGACGGACCGGTGTCGGCCACCTGCGTCCAGCTCTGGCCATCCCATTCCCAGGTATCTGCGAGTTGCTGGTTTCCTGCCGATCCCCCGAAGAGCACGACGCGCTCACGCTTGGCGTCGTAGGCCATCGCATGCCGCGATCGCGGCGATGGACCAATGTCTTCGTACTGGGTCCAGTTCTCGCCGTCCCATTCCCACGTGTCGTTCACGAGCGCGTTGCCGTTTGCCGCGCCACCAAACAGCACCACGCAGTTTCGCGCGAGGTCAAAGACCATCGCGACGTTCGATCGAGCGGATGGCCCAATATCCTGTTTCTGCGTCCAGAGAAGCTGCGCCATAGAGGTACCACGTCCCTGCCGGAACCGGCCTGTTACTGGGGTAGCCCCTATACTGCCACACGCATGGCCTGCCCCCTCATCGAGCTTGGAGCCAAAGCGGGGATGGCGCGTGGCGCCGGCGGCTATTGGCCACGGGGATCTGACCGTGCGGTTGAAGTCCGTTAGCTGAGTACCCGGCGGCGTGGGATTCCATCAGGTGCCGGTCGCGTCTCCGCAACGGCTGCTTCGCGGCAAGTTGAGATGTGAGGGCGACCGTCTGGAACTGGCCGACTGCACCAGTTCGCTGGCTGCTTGGCAACAGCTGCTCGTTTGCTGAGAACGGACGCCTGGCGCGCGGGAAGTTAAGCCGGCAATCGACCCCTTGCCGACATTCACGGCGGGCAAAAGCGGTCGTTCGCGAGCTACAGGTAAGTCGCGACTCACTCCCCACGGGCGCGAGCAAAACGTGGGCAAAGATGCCGCACTCCAGGTATTTACGAAAGGCTCTTTGGAAAAACTGTATCTATAGTTCCCGACTATTCGATCATC
>JBDUAL010000317.1:0-3396 GCA_040004685.1 Anaerolineaceae bacterium
GCGAAGGCAGCGGCCCACCACCCGAAGCGACGGCAGAGTTCGACGTGAATGCCCGAGACTTCAGCGATCTTGCTGAGCTGCTCGTGCCCGCCTACAGGTTCGCCTAGAACGGCAGCCCCTTCAGCCCGTGCATGCCCTTCATCGCCGCGATTTCCCCCAGATGTCCCCAGGCGTGGGCTATTCCAAGCGTACCGAGGAACTCCAGCCGGGGCTGCTTTGCCCCGAACGGCGTGGCGATCAGCTCCTGCGCCTTATCGTCGGTCATCGCGCCGATGGCTTCAGCGGTCCGGGCGTAGACGGCCGCCGCGTACTCCCGGAATGCCGGCAGGTTCATGCCCAAGCTGGCGGCAGGCCACTCACCGCCGAGGCTGGCATCGCCCGTTGCGGGCAGGCCGGTCCTCGCCGACCAATTGCCGGCGATAAATACCGGTGTCTCGCCAAGCACGATTCCGTTCAGTATCGCGTCCTCGGAGAGCACGACGTGGCCGTAGCAGGCCGCGATACTGTTGAGCGTGGACCCCGGCTGGCGCTCGTGGAGAATGTCGTCGCAGCCCTCGAGCACCTGTTCGAGCGTCTGGTGGGCAAACTGAAATTGGTTGAGCAGGACGTCCTTGTACTCCATCTGATCCCTCCGGGCTGGTTGTTGCTCTCTCATTCGGGCCGAGACGTTGCGGTTCTTTCGTTACGGTTGTCGTCGTCCGTTCGGCCACCCTGCCTTCAGCGGCCTGATCACTTCGTCGGCAAACCGAAGTACCGGTTCTGTGGAAGTGACGTGGCCGAAGTCCAGGACGAAATGCCGCACCCCCATGTCGGCCCAACTTCCGAGGGTTTCCACCCAGGCAGCGGACTCAGCACTGGTGGCTGGCAACGGCGCTTCGCGCGTGACCGTGATGGTGATCGCGGCACGACTGCGCCCCGCCGCTTCGGCCGCGTCAAGCACGATGTCGCGCTTGCGGGCCCAGTCCTCCACCCGGGCGGGCATGAACGTGTTCCACATGTCTGCCCGCCGACCGATCATCGGCAGCATCATCTGTTCACCCGACCCACCGACGAGGATCGGCGGAGGCGGAATCGGTAGAGGAGGCGCGGAAGCAGCCATGATTGTGAAGTGCTTGCCTTCAAACGTGGGGTTATCCTCCGTCCACATCAGCCGACAGATCTGGATCGCCTCCTCGAGCTGGCGAACGCGTACGGACCCCTTCGGGAACGGGTAACCGTACGCTTCGTACTCTTCCTTTCGCCAGCCGGCGCCGATTCCAAGAATGAAGCGTCCGCCAGAAAGCGTCTGTAGTGTAGCGGCCATCTTGGCGGTCAGTGCGGGGTTGCGATAACCAAGGCCGAGCACGTGATGGCACAGCGTTACGGTGGGGAAGCGGGCCGCCAGCCAGGTCATGGTCGTCCACGATTCAAGAAATGGGTCGGACCGCCGTTCGAAGCCGTAGAAGTGGTCGGCGAGCCACACGGAGTCGAAGTGTTCGAAGGCTGTCGGAAGGATGTGTTCCGCCTGATACATCACGATCGGCACGTGGCCGCTTTCTGGCGTCCCGATGACGGGCGCAATCCATCCGAACTTTAAGTCTGACATGCTGTTCTCCTTCCACCGATCCACGGTACGTGGCGGCATGATAGGCCCGTAATCGGCGGCTTACATCACGAAGACGATTGAGAGGCCGCCTGACCGAACTTTTGGGGCCCACAACGTGACGTGACGGCAACGATTCCATCGTTCCTTCGTAGACAGGGCAAGTCCAAGAGGCGGATGTCTCTCTTTTGACGGTAATTTTCTGACTCGCACTGCAGGGTCCCTTCCGTAGGACAGGAGCGGAACTCGTGCTCAAGTTCGTCGATGGTGACCATGAAGGTAGCCTTCCGGCCCCATCCTCGCATTCATTGGCGACATCAAGGGCGCGCGGTGATCCACTGAGTCGAACCCCCCGGAAATCATCGTTGCGCGTCGGTCGCCACGGTGTGGCGCTCGATCTCGAGTCGTCTCGGGTCATCGCGATGGATCGGGGCATCGCGATGACGGTTCCTATGGGCGATCGCCTCGAAGAAATGTAGGATGCTTTCGGGCGACCTTTCGGGGGCCAGGGAGGAGGAGATGCGCCATTGAACCGGATCGGAATCTTCGCAGGTTTAGCCTTGTTGTCCGCTTCGTGCGGTTCGTCCGACAAGGCTGAAAACCCTGCGGACACCAGTACGACGGCTCCGCGGCCCACGTTCTCGGCATCGGCATCGGGAGCCACCGCCCTACCATCCCAAAGTCTCTCTGGGTCCATCCTGAGAAAATTCTCGACCAAGCGCTTCGGTGAAATGAACCTGCAATTCTTGGAAGACGGAATATTCCGGGAGGATACTCTCTCGTGCTCCCGGGCAGCGGTCGATCATGGCGATTGTAAGCCGTTTGAAGCTCGAGGAACGTATTCCGTGCAGGCGTCCACCATTACCTTGGTCTACGCCAACGGCCCGTGCGAGGGTCTCAAAGCCGACTATGACGCTAAGGTGGGAGCCAACTTCCTGACGCTGAGCCGCACTGGCGTTGATGACTGCGTGTATCGCAAGGCGTGGTACGAGGGCCTTTGGGACGCGGTTCGCTGACCGATTGAAGGTGAGCAATTCTCGCCCGCCACCACCAACACCATGTTGCGGGGCGCTCAGCGCGCAAGACAAGCGGGGTGCCGGATGACCACAAACCGTTCGCCGGCGACTCGAGCGGAGACAGGAACCTCGACTGCCCTCGCGGAGGTCGGGATGGCGAAGACCCAGCGCGCGATGGGCCGGGGGGCGAAGGGTACCAGCGCGCCGCCGCTCCACCCGCGCGAGGAACCGACCGCAATCCGCGACAAAGGCCACACGTAGGCACCACGGAGCCTTCGACAAGCGGGGCCGGCGGATAGCCCCGGCAGGCCGGGCACACCTTCCGTCCTGGTCCAACCTTGAAGCGGTTGCCGTTCAGTCCCGTGCACCGAGGTTCCTCCCGGACGAAGCGAACTCCAACGGGTAAGTATCTCAGGTCACCCGCGCCACGGCGCAACTCTGGGTTCGCACCGAGGCATTTTACACTTAGCGTCAGGACTCCTCAGGGGTATCGCGCGCACGGGAAAACGCGCGCGTGCCAGTGAATTCAAAACCCAGCAACGGCCGCTCTCTCGTAGACTTGGTGGAAATTAGACCCGCCCACGGGCCATCACGATCCCGGACCAATGCCAACAGTCGAAGGTGAGCCGTGCGCCCGACGCCGGTATCATCTGCTGGATGCGCGGCCTCGTGGTGCTCCTCGCTTTCGTGATTGGACCCGTCTTGGTCCCGACCTCGGCGGCGACGCGAGCGACAGGCTCTCCGTTTGTCCTGGCACCGCCGCCGCCCAGCTACCGGATCGTCGTCCCCGGGCTTTCC
>JBDUAL010000016.1:0-11415 GCA_040004685.1 Anaerolineaceae bacterium
GCCCGCTGGCGCACAGCCCTGTTACACGTTCGACAATCACGACCGTTTCCGGCTCGTGTCACGACTGAACGGGGACGGAGGCGGTTTGGAGCGAGGTCGGGCGGGCGTGCTCCTGTTGCTTGGGCTCCGGGGAACGCCGTTTATTTACTACGGGGCGGAAATTGGGATGGTGGACGGAGATGTTCCTGAGGATCGCCTCCGGGACCCGGCGCGCTTCTTTTCTGAGGGCCGGGACCCCGAGCGCACGCCGATGCAATGGGAAAGCTCGCCGGGGCGTGGCTTCTCGACTGGTGAGCCGTGGCTGCCGTACGGTCCGGCGGACATAAGTGCAGCCGCACAACACCAAGATCCCGATTCCATGCTCACGCTCCATCGCCGGGCGATCTGGCTTCGCAAACGACTTCCAGCGCTTCTCCACGGGAGCTACCGGGAAGTGGAGTCCCCTGAGGACGCGTTCGTTTTCGAGCGTCGCGAGCCGGAAAGCGGGGCCGTGTGGGTGGGCGTGAATACCGCCACCGAAACCCTCGCCGTGAGTGTGCCAGAAGGGGCAGAGGTGATCTTGAGTTCGGGCAGCGGTGCGGTAGCGGCGATTTCGGGGACGACACTCCAACTGCCGCCGTTAGCCGCCGTCTGGATAACGACCAGCTAGCGGGGCCTCTGGTATCCTTCCTTCGATGACTGAGAAGGCGCGTCGAGTTCGGTTGGACAAGCACGGTGAAGGGGTGGAACCAACCGCGGTCGAGGCTATCCCGGCCTTCGCAGAAGACTGCAGTTGTCCACGTCTCGACGCAGAAGAGTGGGATGGGGTCGAAAACGACTGGGCAGACATCACATTCGTCTCAAGCGGAACGACCGCGCTCCTGGGCGTTCCGGTTGGCTTCGCGGGCGCGAAAGCTGGCCTGCAGCAGACTGCCGTCAGGTCGCAGGTGACGGTGCCAGAAGACGCCATGTTGCTCCTTGGGGCCGGACGATTTCGTCGCAAGATTATGCTCGAGGTTGAAGGCGCTCAACCCGGACAGAAGGGCATCGAGCGGCCCGGGGGAATTGCCTACACTCGACTGGTGTCGGCGCCCTGGGGCGACATGCAGAAGGTGGTTGCGGAAACGAAGGACGCCGCATGCGCCCGTTACAACAGAAACCCTGACGAACTGTACGTGTGGTACCTCACCTGCAAGGCATGTTCCACCGTGCGGCAGTTCGAGACGCTCATTGTGGCGCACTACAAGAGACTCCCATGAGCAGCGTCGACCAACGCCAGACCTGGCTCTCTGGTTGTTGTTGGCACTCGGCCCCGCCGCCGCCGTGGGTTTCGAGCGTGAGTGGCCGGGGCACGAAGCGGGTATCCGGAGAGCGGCCCTAGTCTAGCGCTGGCGCGGCGGTCTTGGACGCGCCGTCATTGATCTGGCGATAGCCGCGTATCGGCAGCAGTGGTGCAAGGCATCGGCTTCATTGGTGCTGGGTCGTGTTCCAACGGCGGGACAGCGTCGAAACGGGCGGCGCCGGCGTCAACTATCTGGTTGGTTGCGGGGATCGGACTCCTCGTGGCCTACGAGCTCTGGCTGACGGCGTTGCTTACCACATTGACTGTGGTGGTTCTGTTCGAGGTGGCGCCGGTTTTAGACAATGGTTATCGGCAAGGACGACGGCATCCGGCGCGCCGAGGTCGTTCCGCTCGCGACATTTCGGGCGGCGAGGACGACCGGTGACGGGCCGCGCGGACTTCGCTACTATTGTTCAAGAGTACGGCGGCGCTTGCCCCGTCCGGATGTGAGGGTCATAGCGAAATGTGCGCTTCCCAGGCGGCCTCCAGGACCCCAGCCGTGCCCCATCGCTTCCGTGTGCGAGCGGCGCTGCCGCGTGACCACCGACTCGCCCTTCGGCTGCCTCGCGGCGCGTAGCCGGCGAGGCGCTCCACCGATTCGGCGATCCATCGATTCCCTTCGCTTTTCCAATAAGGAGGTCTCCGCTGATGGCTGACCGTTACGAACCCCACGTCATCGAGCCGAAATGGCAGCACCGCTGGGAAACCGAGCACCTTTACGATGCGCCAGACGTCGACGACCGAACCAAGTGGTACGAACTTGCGATGTTCCCCTATCCGTCCGGGGACCTTCACACGGGGCATTGGTACCACTACGCGGGAGCCGACACGCACGCCCGGTACATGCGCATGCTGGGCTACAACGTCCTTTTCCCCATGGGCTTCGATGCCTTTGGCCTGCCTGCAGAAAACGCGGCAATTAAACATGGGGTGGACCCTGCCGATTGGACCAAAACCAACATCGTCAACTTCCGCCGCCAGTTCAAGATGATGGGGGCCAGTTTCGATTGGTCCCGCGAGGTGGTCACCTCGGAGCCTGACTACTACAAATGGTCGCAATGGTGGTTCCTCCAGTTGTACAACCGTGGCCTGGCGTATCGCGCGGCGGCTGCAGCCAATTGGTGCCCGGGGTGCCAAACAGTGCTCGCGAACGAGCAGGTTGTGGGGGGACGGTGCGAACGCTCGGATGACGTCGTGGAGCGCCGGTTCTTGACTCAGTGGTTCTTCAAGATCACCGAGTATGCGGAGGAGTTGCTGCGCTTCGAAGGCATCGAATGGCCAGAACGGATCCGCGCCATGCAATCGAACTGGATTGGACGCTCGGAAGGTGCGGTTCTCGAGTTCGAGGCACGAGTCGCCCGCGCGACGGAGCCGTTGCCAGTGTTCACAACGCGGCCAGACACGGTCTGGGGGGCGACCTTCCTCGTGCTCGCGCCCGAACACCCGCTTGTTGGGCTCGTCACCACAGCGGCACAAAGCGACGCCGTCACGGAGTACATCCGGGCCACCGCCCGGGTGAGCGAGATCGAACGGCTCTCGACCGATCGCGAGAAAAGCGGCGTCTTCACAGGGGGCTCTGCGCTCAATCCGTTCAGCGGAGTCGAGATTCCCATCTGGATCGCGGACTATGTCCTATCGACCTACGGGACCGGCGCAATCATGGCGGTGCCCGCCCACGACCAGCGCGACTTCGAATTTGCAACGAAGTACGGGCTGGCCGTCGTGCCTGTCTACGACCACCCAGAGATTGATGTTGCCGAGCCGCTCGAGCAGGCGATCACTCACGGACGAAGGATGATCAATTCCGGGCCGTTCGATGGCGCCCCGGCGAACGAAGCCATTGAAAAGGTGATTGCGTACGCAGTCGAGAAGGGCTTCGGCAAAGCCACGATAACGTATCGACTGAGGGACTGGCTGATCTCGCGGCAGCGCTACTGGGGAGCGCCTATCCCAATCATTCACTGCGAACAGCACGGGATTGTGGCCGTTCCCGAGGCAGACCTGCCGGTCCAGCTTCCAGACCAGCCCCATTTCGAGGCGACCGGCCAATCTCCGCTGGGGCAGCTTCAGAGCTGGGTCAACGTGCCTTGCCCAATCGACGGGGGACCTGCCCGCCGCGAGACCGACACACTCGACACGTTCATGTGCTCGAGTTGGTATCAGATGCGGTACGCGGATCCTCATAACGCGGAACGCCCGTTCAGTACCGAACTAGGACGAAAGTGGCTTCCGGTGGACCAGTACACCGGCGGCGCGGATCACGCCGTAATGCACCTGCTCTACACTCGATTCTTCTGGAAGGCGGCACGCGATATGGGCATCGTTGAGGGCAACGAGCCGATGCTGCGGTTGTTCAATCAAGGTACGCTTTTGGGGCCTGACGGTCAGAAGATGTCGAAGAGCCGCGGGAACGTGGTTGCGCCGGATGATCAGGTGGCGCAGTGGGGCGCGGACGCGTTTCGCTGCCAACTTATGTTCGTGGGGCCGTGGGACCAGGGCGGGCCGTATAACCCCTCCGGCATGTCGGGAATCGTGAAGTGGCTGCATCGTCTGTGGGGGCTGGTAACCGAACAAGTGGTGCTGAACAACGATGCTGCCAGCGAAGCTACCCGCTCACTTCGGCGGGCGACACATAAGGCTATCCGGGCCGTTACCGAAGAGATCACCGGGTTCCGGTTCAACACGTTGATTTCGCGCCTGATGGAACACACCACGGCGATGCACAAGGCGAGGGCGGCCGGAGGCGTCGACCGGGAAGCTTGGGAGGAGGCTGTCTTGACTGCCGTTCTGTTGACCGCCCCGATGGCGCCGCACCTTGCCGAGGAACTGTGGTCGCGTTTGGGCGGGTCGTACAGCGTTCACCTGCAGCCGTGGCCAGTGTGCGATGCGGACTTGGCCAGAGACGATGAGATTGAGCTTGTGGTGCAGGTGAACGGGAAGGTTCGGGACCGAGTCACCCTTCCGACGGGGGCGTCAGAAGCTGACGCTCGAAGGGCAGTGTTCTCCTCAGTAACCGTGCAGCAGTGGCTGAATGGGGCTGAGCCGCAGCGCGTTATCTACGTTCCAGGCAAGCTCTTGAACCTTGTGCTTTAGGCCCTTCGCACCGGAGTGGCGCTTTCTTCTCTTCTCGCAGGTGTTGGCGAAAGGCCACGGGAGAGCTTTACAAAGGGGTGGACGCCCGGGAAGACGGAGTCTAAGGTGCAGAAAGTGGTGAGCACGTCGACGCTTTTCGTCGGATGGTCAAGACCAAAGGAGGGCTTATGCAACTCAAGAAGAATCCACGCGATAGCCAATACCCGCAGCCCCGAGCGGAATACCAGGAGGAGCCTTTAATGGACGAAGCGACAGAGAATAGCCAGGCCTCAGAAGCGCAGTCCGTTACCCGTGCGCCCCGTCGTCCCGAATTCGAGGGAGGGGTGGCCACCCGCCCCACAGCCAGCGACCGCGCAGCCAGCGTTGTTGATGCGCACTCTTCGTTCGACGGTCGCTACGAGACCGATCAGGACCTTCGCATCGAAGGGCGCATTAGTGGCGAAGTCGTTTGCCGCGGTCTACTCACCATCGAACACGAAGCAACCGCACAGGCCAAGATCCAGGCGCATGACGCCGTGGTTCGTGGACGCATCGAGGGCGATATCGTCTGCACCGGTCGGCTCTTGCTGACCAGTACTGCCGTAATCACCGGCACGATGGTCGCCGGGGCGCTTGTCGTTGAAGAGGGCGCGACGCTTAGCGGCAAGGTAGAAACGGCTTCCGCTGCTTCCTCCACCCGCCTTCCAGCGGAGATACCAACGCCCGTGGCGGCCTCGCCCGTGCCCTCCACTCCGACATCGCGAGTCACCCAGTTGAATCCGGAGCGCGCCGCCGACGCAACCGCTCCGACCATAGCTTCGCCCCGGGCCACGCGGCGGGAAGTGCCGAGTTTCGCCCTCGTCTCTTCGGATGACCGAAAAAGCCTGGATCGCAACTAGAACCCGGATGGCCAGCCAACCAAAAAGGGACACCACCGGTGTCCCTTTTTTTTGCTTGCGGCGCTACGAGCTGTCGCGATCAGTCTAGGTAGTCCTTGAGTTTGCGACTTCGGCTTGGGTGACGAAGCTTGCGAAGCGCCTTAGCTTCGATCTGGCGGATACGTTCGCGGGTGACACCGAACTCGCGGCCCACTTCTTCAAGCGTCCGGCTACGGCCATCTTCCAACCCGAAGCGGAGCTGAAGGACGCGGCGTTCGCGGCTCGTGAGGCTCGCCAGTACGTCTTCGACCTGCTCGCGGAGGAGCTGTTGGCTGGCTGCTTCCGCCGGGGCAAGGGCCGTCGGATCTTCGAGGAAGTCACCAAGGTGGCTGTCTTCTTCTTCGCCGATCGGTGTCTCCAGCGAAACAGGTTCTTGCGAGACCTTCTGGATCTCGCGAATGCGCTCAGGCGTGTAAGCAGTAGCTGAATCCGGTTTTCCGCTTTCCGTCATTCCACGGGCAATCTCTTCGCTGGTGGGCTCGCGGCCGTACTCCTGCACCAGTCGGCGACTCACCCGTACGAGTTTGTTGATCGTCTCAACCATGTGGACCGGGATGCGAATCGTCCTCGCCTGGTCAGCGATGGCGCGGGTAATCGCCTGGCGGATCCACCAGGTCGCATACGTCGAAAACTTGTAGCCCTTGCGGTAATCGAACTTCTCAACAGCGCGAATGAGGCCAATGTTGCCTTCCTGGATCAGGTCAAGGAGGGACATTCCCCGTCCGATGTACTTCTTCGCAACAGACACCACGAGGCGAAGGTTTGCCTCCGTGAGGCGCCGAGTGGCTTTCGTGCCGTTGCGTTTGACCGCGTCGAAGTGGTACCGCAGCTTCTCTTCGAGCGGGGCGATCGTTTCGACCAGCCCGTCGATTGGCGGAACGAGATGTTCTTCGCCCGAGGCCTCTTCGCCCATCTGGAAAACGAGATCCGAGGTGAGAATGTGGGTGACTATAGAAAGTTGGATGATGCGGAGGTGCGCCTCTTCCTCCGTGCTCTTCAGCTTCGCGGCTACTAGCGTTCTAAAGTCAGTGTCGATTTCAGCGTCGATCAATCCCCTGAACTGCGAGTCTGCGAGCACCTCGGAAAACTTGAGACTCTTCAACTTGGGTGTTCCGGCAGCGCGCCACTTTGCCGGTTTCGCCGGGTTGCCGTTCTCGTCGAACTTTGGCGTGGAGAGCTTGTCGTAGTCGTCGAGGAATCGCTTAGCTTCTTTGAAAATGGGGAAAAGGCCCTGCCACTGTTCGAGCAGCGACACGGCAATGCGGGCCGCCGAAGGTGGATGGCCGTAGGCAGCGACGTAGCCCTCTTCGATGGCGATGAGGTGGAGGCCCTCCTCCATTTGACGAGCGAGGTGTTTTTCGTCGTCTGCGGTCAGGAGATAGACCTTGCCAATCTCGCGGAGGTACATACGAACAGGGTCGTCGATGCCTTCGGATTCCTCGGCCAGGAGGGCGAGGTTGGCTTGCTCCTCGTCTTCCTCTTCGTCTTCAGGGGTCGGGAGTTCGTCTTCCTCAGCGGTGTCGGTGGTCTCGTCTTCTTCGCCATCGGCACCGAGATCCTCGGCGTTCGAAAGGCGGCTGAGCACGCTATCAACGAGCGCGCCGTCACTAGAGGGAGCGGTCCCCGTGAGAGTATCTTCAGTCATGGTGGGTCTCGTTTCCTTGGGGAAGGTAAGCATCGTTCCGCGATTCTCGGGACGTTTTGGGCAGACTTCTCCTTTTCCACCATAGCAAGCATTTTTGGAGAATGCAAGTGGCAATTCCAGTATCGCCGCGGGTACTTGTCAGACCTTGCGGTGCCTGCGCTAGGGGACGTAGCGCTCGGCGAGCAGAATGACGCGGCTGTTGTACTCTCCGCCTATCCCGTTCGCGTTCGGGACAAACGTTCCGCCGCAACTGATCAGCGTTACACGTTCCGTATAGCTATCCAGGGCAGGAAATACCACCGCATCCATGTCTAGTGAGTCGAGGCTTATGACTTCGACGCTCCGCACGGTGTAAGCGTAACTCTGACCATTGTCCATGGTCACGTACAGGGCGTCACCAACCGCGGCGCTTGTGAGGTGGGCGAATGGTCCGTTCCCGTAGTTGACATAATTTACATGAGCCGCAAAGAGCGAGTTGTTGCCGGCAAAGCCCGGGTGGCCGAATCGCGGATACCAGGCGATTCGGGCGGGCGCGGTCGGATCTTGGAGCACTTCGCGCCCAAAGCTGAAAGTTGTATCGCGCTGCTCAACGGGCGAGTTCATGGTAAGTGCCGCTGAGCCGAGATACAGGGTCTGCACCGGGCCCCCATATGGCTGCAGCCTCGGGGTCGAGGTAGGTAATGGTATTGGCGTGAGGTCTTCGGACCTGGCGACAGCCGGAGCAAACGCCCGGAACTGCAGATCGGGCGCAGGCGGATCCACGGCGACAGCGATCGCCGCACCCAACATTCCGGCCACCCCGCCCAGGACCAGCGCAACTATGAGAACTCGTTTCACCACACCCCCCATTACGTCCGTTCCGCCTCGATTGTTTGCCAGAACGCTTTAAGAGTAGCCGCTAGACGGTCCGGAGCAAGGAGGGGAATGTTGTGGGCCACGCCCGCGAACTCTTCGTAGCGGACGTGGCGGTTCACTGCGCGCATCTTGGCGGCGATTTCCGGGCGTACCTCGGCCGAATCGCCGCCGCGGACGAAGAGAGCGGGGACACGGATGTTCCCCCAATCTCGCCAATAGTTCCGGGCACGGTGGGAACGAACGGTGGCTTTGAGGGCCCCCTTGTCGGCCAGCCACTCGAATGAGCCGTCCGGAACCGTGCGGAGGCGACGGAAAAACATCGCTTCGTCCGCAACAAATCCGAGTCGACCGTGCGAGGCGAAGGCGAGTGCGTCCGTGCGCGAAGCGAAACGCTGGGGCATGCGGTCGAATGCTGCGACACCCTCTTCGATATTTGCCTGCCACTGCTCGGGGCCGATATCGAGGATCGCTACTGATTGCACAAGCAGTGGTGCACGGGCGGCGAGCACGAACGCAACTCGGGCACCCATCGAGTGTCCCACGACGTGGACGGGACGCCCGTCGCCGAGCTGATTGATAAGTTCCTTTGCGTCCTGGACGTACCGCCCGATGGCGTATCCAGACTTGGGGCGCGGGCTGTGGCCGTGGCCGCGTTGGTCAACGCAGACGCAGTGGGGGCGCCCGTCACCGAGAGCTTCGACAGTGGAGCGCCAGACGTCCGCCAGACCGCTGAGGCCGTGCAGGAAGACCGCCGATGGCGATCGTCCGGGCCAATCCAGCGTCCGGAACGCCCCAGACGACAGTGCTATGAACCGTTCCTCAGGTTCGGTCACAGCTCGCCGAGGTAGGCGCGCTTCACGCTGTCGTCCCTGGCGAGTGCGGATCCAGTGCCTTTGAGCGTGACCACGCCAGATTCGAGAACGTAGGCGCGGTCGGCAACTTCGAGGGCCATAAGGGCGTTCTGTTCGACCAACAGAATTGTCGCGCCTTGCTCCTGGATGGAGCGGATCGTCGCGAAAATCGTTTCGACCAGCAGAGGCGAGAGGCCCATGGACGGTTCGTCCAGCAGAAGCAACTTGGGGCGTGCCATCAGGGCACGCCCGATGGCGAGCATCTGCTGTTCTCCGCCGGAGAGCGTGCCTCCGGTCTGGTGCAGTCGTTCTTTGAGACGCGGGAAGAGGTCGTAGACGCGAACGAGGTCGCTCGAGATTTCCTTGTCTCTGCGTTGGAACGCGCCCATCGCGAGATTCTCTAACACCGTGAGGCGAGCAAATATGCCGCGTCCTTCTGGCACGTGGGACATCCCCATTGAGACGATCTTGTGCGCTGGCAAACGGTCGATGCTGATCGACTTGAATGAAATGGCGCCAGATCGGGCACGGATGAGGCCCGAAATCGCGCGCAGGGTGGTGGACTTACCCGCGCCGTTCGAACCGATTAGCGTCACGATTTCACCGTCGTTGACTTCGAGGTCAATGCCCTTCACGGCGGTGATACCCCCGTAACCGGCGACCAACCCCTGGACGCTAAGGACCGGCATGGCGGTCCTCGCTGATCGCGCGTGTCCCGAGATAGGCTTCGATTACGCGAGGGTCGTTCTGGACTTCGGAGGGGGTGCCTTCGCTGATCTTGCGTCCGTAGTCGAGCACCGTGATCTTTTCGCAGACGCCCATGACAACGCGCATCTGGTGTTCGATGAGGATGATGGTGGTGGAGAACTCATCGCGGATGCGGCGGATGAGGCTGACCATCGAGGCGCTCTCTTGGGGGTTCATGCCAGCGGTGGGTTCATCCAGCAGCAGGATTCGCGGCCGGGTAGCCAGCGCACGCGCTATCTCCAGCCGACGCTGGTCTCCGTAAGAAAGATTGCGGGCGACCATGTTCTCCCGCCCGACAAGCCCAACGGCACCGAGGAGAAGACGCGCGCCGCTGATCGCTTGCCTCTCGCCTCCACGAACGCGAGGAGGACGACTGATTGCGTTCGCTATTTCGATGACGCCGACTCCGGTCGCGCGGGGAACGTTTGGTAGCTGCCGCAGTGACTCAATCCAACGGCGCGACGACCGGGTACGGACGGTGACGGAACCGCCAGACCCAATGTGGGCGTGGCTTCCGACGAGCACGTTTTCGAGCGTCGTCATGTTGCTGAATAGGCGGATGTTTTGGAATGTGCGGGACACCCCACGGCCGCTGATTTGGTGCGGCGCCAAACCATTTATTTGCATGTCATCGAGAAAAAGCGATCCGCTAGTCGGGCAATAGAATCCGGTGACACAGTTGAAAAACGTTGTCTTCCCGGCGCCATTTGGGCCGATTAGTCCGTGAATTTCTCCGGCCGGCACTGTGAGGGTGATATCCGAAAGCGCAGTCAGACCTTCGAACCTCATTCCAACGTCGGTCGCTTGCAACGTGCCTGCGGCCATCAGAGCGCTCCCAACGGCTGCGGTGCTTCGGCGCTTGGGTTTTCGAATTCGTGCTCACGGCGTTTCGATGGGAACAGCCCGGCCGGTCTCAGGATCATGATCGCGACGAGCAGCGCACCGAAAATAATGAAGCGTTTGTCGGCGATTTCGGTGCCCCAGGTGTCCGCCGCAGGCAGGCCACCAAGCGCCCACGGTGACACCGCGTTTACGCCATCGATGACGTGGTTTATGCCGGAACGGAGGAACTCGAAGCGCCCGAGCAGATCCGCGGTTTCGCGAAACTGCAGAATGTCCGGGAGGCCGATGAGGATGAACGCCCCGAAGATAATCCCCGTGGTGCTGCCCATCCCCCCGATGATGACCAGCGCGAGCACGTTGACGCTGACCTGAAGGGTGAATGCCGACGGATTGACGAAGCTGAACTGGGAAGCGTACAGCACGCCTCCCACGGCGCCGATCGCTGCACCCGACGCAAAAGCCATCAGTTTGTACTTGACAGTATCGATACCCATCGCCGCTGCGACGTCTTCGTCTTCGCGAATCGCTTCCCATGCGCGCCCAACGCGGGAGTCACCGAGGCGAGCGGTGCAGAAAGCGACCAGCGCGGCCGCAACCACAATGAAGTAGTACCACCACGTCGGATTATCGACGTGGCGGAACGCGATGCTGGGAGTGCTGATCGCGCTGATCCCCTGGGCACCAGCGGTCACGTTGTCCATGTTCACGATAAGCACGCGGACAATCTCACCGAAACCCAACGTCACGATCGCGAGGTAGTCGCCGCGCAGCGGCAGCACTGGAAACCCGAGGAGTAGCCCGGCAGTTGCGCCGATGACCAGGGCCAACGGCAGTACCAGCCAGAAGTTGACGGAGAGGTCGAGCGGTGAAGACGCCGACGAGAAGATTGCTAGCGTGTAAGCGCCGACAGCGAAGAAAGCGACGTAGCCAAGGTCAAGCAGACCGGCGAACCCGACGACGACGTTCAGGCCGAGCCCGAGCATGACGTAGAGCCCAACGAGGAAGAACACGCGCAGCCAGGGCTCGCCGAAGAACGGAATGAAGGGGACAATGAAGAGCACTGCGAGGAGAGCGATGCTGCGGGCCCAGGAGGGCGAATTCTGCCATCGGAGTCGTACCCGCTTCAGATAGCGACTAACGGCG
>JBDUAL010000318.1:0-3376 GCA_040004685.1 Anaerolineaceae bacterium
GCTCGCCAAAGCCGGCCCTGGTGATGTGATCCCGCGCGAACGCGTCCGCTTGTTGGCCGGTCATGCCGCTTTCGATGCCCTCAATCGCGGCCCGCTGCGCGCCGTGAACGATGCTGTAGACCTCCCGAAAGCGAGCATCCGCTTGGCCGGGAACAATCGTACGCGTCAGGTCGCTGCAGTAGTGTTGAAAGCGCGCGCCCATATCGACCACTAACGGCTGGTGCTGCTCGATCACAACGTTTCGCGGCTGGGCGTGGGGCATGGCGCCGTGCGATCCGGTCGCCACGATCGTGTCGAACGAAATGTCGTCTCCGCCCGAAAGTTGCACGTTCTTGCGAAAGACGGCGGCTGCTTCCCGTTCGGTCATCCCCTCATGAAGCGCGTCAAGCAGTTCCGCAAACGCCAGGTCCGAGACGTCTACGGCGCGTTGCAGCAGGCCGACCTCATCAGCGTCTTTCTGCGCGCGCAACGTTTCCACGATCGGGGGAGCGGGTACGAGCTCCGGGCGTTCGCCCGCGGGCAGTTCGGCGATGGCGTCCGCGACGGATAAGTAGCCGCCGTACGTGGCATCAAGCCTCGTCAGCGCGAGTGTCTTGCCGCCGATGCCCGCCTCGTCAAAGAGCGTCCGCAGCCACTCGACGCGCCTTCCCACTGACTTCAACACTTTGAAGCCGCGCGGCACGCATTCGAGCGCAGCCTGCTCAACGTAGCGAAAGTCGGCTGCGAACAACGCCCTTGTCGGTGTGATTAAGATGACCCCCGCCGACCCTGTAAAACCCGCGACGTAGTAGCGCGTATCCGCGCCCAAGTTCTCTTCGGCTGGTGCTGAGATCATCAACGCGTCGAGCTTCGCCTCGGCCATCGCGGCGCGAATGCGGGTCAGACGGTCGGACATTTCGGTCTCCGGGGGTTCAAACAGGCGTAGGTGGCGGCGCGCCAAGGCGATCAAGCAGCAGGTTCGTGGCCACAGTGTAGCCGTCCCGTCCAAGGCCGGTCACCTGACCGAGGCAGACCGGCGCAATCATCGAGACGTGGCGAAAGCCCTCGCGAGCATGTGTGTTGGAGAGGTGCACTTCGACGACCGGCAGCTGAATCGCCTCGATCGCGTCGCGCAGCGCAATCGACGTGTGGGTGAAGGCTCCAGCGTTGATAACCACTCCGTCCGCCAGTTTGCGGCGCTCGTGCAGAAAGTCGATCAGCGCACCTTCGTGGTTGCTCTGAAACGCAAGGACGCTCGCGCTTCGCGCACCGGCGGCGGCGGCCACGTCCGCCTCGATATCGAGCAGCGTGGTGGTGCCGTAGACGGTTGGGTTGCGCTCACCCAGCAGGTTCAGGTTTGGCCCATGCACCAACAGAAGGACGTTGCGATGCTCGCCGAACGGTTCTGCCATGCCTCAGTGTAGGCAAACTTCGGCTTTGTTGACGATAGCTGCCGTAGATATTGCGTCTGCGCGTTAGCCCGCCCGACGCCTGCGGCGAGGTTTTTCCAGCGCCTGCTCGGCGATCTTCTCCCAGGCGGCGGCGCTGACTTTGGCCTGCCGTGCCTGGCTGACGTGCGTGTAGATCTGCGTGGTGTTGCGGAACTGTGACCGAGCAAGTCCTGGACAATGCGCAGATCGGCGCCGCCGTCGAGTAGGTGCGTCGCGAACGAGTGGCGCAGGAGGTGGGGGTGGATATCCGCCGAGATCCCGGCGCTGAGGGCGTGACGTTTGATCAGGGTTTGAACGCTCCTTGCGGTTAAGCGCCGCCCGAAGCGGTTGAGGAAAAGCGCCGAATCCAGGTGGCGGCCGGTCGAAGCAACAGCCAGCAGCGGCCGCGCCCCCCCAAGGTAGGATTCGAGGGCGACCATCGCCGGTTCGCCAAAGAGCACGACGCGCTCCTTCGCTCCCTTGCCGTGGACGATCGCCGAGCCGTCTCCGAGGTTCGTTTGCTTCATGTCCAGCCCGACGAGCTCCGAGATTCGCAACCCGCCGCCATAGAGCATTTCAAGCATCGCCCGGTCGCGCAGCCCCTGCGGCGTTGATGCGTCCGGGGCGGAGAGCAGCGCATTTAGCAACCCTGGGTCCAGCACCTTCGGCAGCCGCTTGGGCCGTTTCGGAAGGGCAACGCCGTAGAGAAGGTCCTTCTCCGTGCCGCCCTCCTGCACGAGGTACTTATAGAAGCAGTGGACGGTACTGGTGCGGCGCGTGATGGAGGCTGCCACAACACCGCGCCCCTTCACCTCGCCCAGGTACTCGCGAAACAGCTGACGGTTCGTCTCCAGCGGATCGAATTCGCGTTCGCCGCACCAGCGAAAGAAATCCCCGATGTCGTTGCGGTAGTTGCGAATCGTATACGGCGACCGCCCCCCCACCGCGCTCAACTCGCGCAGATACGCATCAAGAAACGCCTCGGCTGTCCTGTGTGGCAGGCTACTCACCATAAGCGTCATCATACGGTTAAGGCGAGAAACAAACCACAAGGCGCCAGCCCGGGAAGGCTCGGGCGTGGGCACTCGCTTCGAAATTGCGCGGCTAGCAAGCGGCGGGTGCTGAGGTCGTGTTAGTCCCGAGGATTGCGGCAGCACAGCACATCCGTTCGTGCCGTCGCCATCACCATTACACGGTCTTGAATTAGCCCTCACTCGTTGCAGATCGCCGGGAAAAAGACTTATCGCGATTCAACATCCGCGGCGCTCGGACTGTTCGTTTTTAGCTGTTGGCGCGGTAGAATCCTTGCCTTATGGCGGACCCGACCAACCCTTGGATTTCGACCCGTACGCGCGACGGCGATACTTACGACGCCGTCTACGAACAGCGCGCGGCCGCCGGCGAAGACGTGCACGGCGAGGCGAACTTCCTCGTCCGTTACCCGCTGAAGTCTGTTTTGGACGCCGGTTGCGGAACGGGCCGGGTGACTCGCGAACTCGCGGCCCGCGGGCTGGACGTGGCTGGCGTCGATCTCGACCCCGTGATGCTCGCTACCGGCATGCGCAAGGCGCCCCAGTTGAATTGGCTGGTGGCAGACCTCGAAACGGTCGATCTGGGGCGAACCTTCGACGCCGTCCTGATGGCGGGTAATGTCATGATCTTCCTCACGCCAGGCAGCGAAGGACGCGTCCTCGCCAACCTCGCGAGTCATCTGAACCCGGGGGGCCTGGTCGTCGCTGGATTCCAACTGCGCCCCACCGGACTCTCCCTCAACGACTACGACGAACTCGCCCAGGCCGCCGGCCTCCAGCTCCAGGAGCGCTTTGCGACCTGGGACGCCGACCCGTGGGTTGCTGGCGGTAGCTACGCGGTGTCGGTTCATCGGTTGGCGGGCGTACCGACCGAGTAAGATCTTCGCCAAAGGCCAAAGAGATGGGGCCCGCCGGGAAACAGCGGACCCCTGGGTG